>JAUVQB010000180.1 GCA_030598385.1 Alphaproteobacteria bacterium
CAGCGCCCCGGCGTTGCCGACCAGGATGTCGAGCCGGCCGAAGCGCTCGAACAGCGAGGCGCCCAACTGGTCGATCTTGTCGAAGTCCTTGAGGTCGAGGGGCACCAGAGTTGCGCTCTCGCCGCCCGCCCGGCGGACCGCGTCGTCGGTCTCCTCCAACCCGCCGACGGTGCGCGCAACCAGGACCAGCTTCGCGCCCTCGGCGGCGAAACGCTCGGCCACCGCCGCGCCGATGCCGCGCGAGGCCCCGGTGATCAGCGCGATGCGGCCGGCCAGGCGGCCGCCAGTCTTCGGATCAGCCGGCATGTTCGGGGCCTTGCGAATGGCGCTGGGCGAGGCGGTGGCGGGCCTGTTGCGCGAGCCGCCGCCCGCCGGTGAGCGCCGCCAGCCCCAAGAGGGCGCCGATGCCGGCGTAAACGAGGCCTTCCAGGCCGAGCGGTACGGCCGGCATGAAGCGCTCGGCCGTGGCCGCGGCGATGTCGGCGTCGAGATGGCGCAGCAGGACGAGCGGCCGAAACCCGGCCGGCGCCTGGCTGAGCGTCGTGAAGGCGGTGCTGAGGCGGGCTTCGTCGGCGAGGGCGGAAGCCATGACCTCGGCCTGGGACTGGACCACAGGGTCGGCGTTGTCGGCGAAGCGGCGAAGGTAGGTCTCCAGGCTCAAGCCCTGATCGCGCGCGCTCTCGGCAATGCGCGCGGCATGGACCCGGGCCTGGTCGAGCCGTCCGCCGAGGCTCTGCAGATACTGGTCGAAGAAGGCCGGAAACTGAGATGCGGCGAGACCGCCGAGCGCGGCGGACAAGCCTTGTGGAAGTCGGCGAAAGGCGATCACGATCGAAGCTTTGCGGGGAGGCGCGCCGAGTCTAGGCCAGCTCAGCCAGCAGCGATAGCTGGGCCGGCGCATCGCTGTCTTCGAAATCGCTCAGGCGAATCGGATACTCGCCGGTGAAGCAGGCATCGCAGTACTGCGGCAGCTCCGCGTTTCGGCCGTCTTCGCCCATTGCCCGATAGAGCCCGTCGAGGGAGATGAAGGCGAGGCTGTCGACGTCGATGTGCCGCGCCATGCCGTCTACGTCGAGGGCGGAGGCGAGCAGCTCCTCGCGCTGGGGCGTGTCGATTCCATAGAAGCAGGAGTGGGCGGTCGGCGGCGCGGCGATCCGCATGTGCACCTCGGTTGCCCCGGCGGCGCGCACCATTTCGACGATCTTGGTCGAGGTGGTGCCGCGCACGATGGAATCGTCGACCAGGACCACGCGCTTGCCCTCGATCATCGAGCGGTTCGCGTTGTGCTTCAGTTTCACGCCCAGGTGGCGGATCTGCTGGGCGGGCTCGATGAAGGTGCGTCCGACGTAGTGGTTGCGCACGATGCCGACCTCGAAGGGGATGCCCGATTGCTCGGAATAGCCGATGGCCGCCGGCACCCCGGAGTCCGGAACGGGGATGACCACATCGGCGTCGACATGGCTCTCGCGCGAAAGCTCGGCGCCGATGCGCTTGCGCGCCTTGTAGACGCTCTCGCCTTCGACCAGGGAATCGGGCCGGGCGAAATAGATGTACTCGAAAATGCAGAAGCGCCGCTGGACCGAGGGGAAGGGGCGCAGGGAATGCACGCCCGAGGCATCCAACACCACCATCTCGCCGGCCTCGACGTCGCGCACGAAATCCGCCCCGATGATATCGAGCGCGCAGGATTCCGAGGTGACGATATGGCTGCCGCCCAGCCGCCCGAGGACCAGCGGGCGCACGCCCAAGGGGTCGCGCACCCCGATGACGCAGGAATCCGTGAGCGCCACCAGGGAATAGGCGCCTTCGGTCCGCAGCAGCGCGGCGACCATGCGATCAAGCAGGCCGCCCGCGTCGGACGTCGCCATCAGGTGGATGATGACCTCGGTGTCGGTGGTCGACTGGAACAGCGAGCCGCGCTGGACCAGCTCGCGGCGCAGCCCGCGGGCGTTGGTCAGGTTGCCGTTGTGGGCGAGCGCAAATCCGCCGAAGTTGAGCTCCGCGAACAGCGGCTGCACGTTGCGCATGATTGTGTCGCCGGTGGTCGAATAGCGCACATGGCCGATCGCGGCATGGCCCGGCAGGCGGCCGATCACCTCTTCGCTGGAGAAGATGTCGCCGACGAGGCCCTGGTCCCGGTGGGCGTGAAACTGCTCGCCGTCGAAGCTCACCAGCCCGGCGGCTTCCTGGCCGCGGTGTTGCAGGGCGTGCAGGCCCAAGGCCGCGCGGGCCGCGGCGTCGTCGTCGCCGTAGATGCCGAAGACGCCGCATTCTTCATGCAGCTTGTCGTCGTCGAAGGGCGTTGTCATGGGTCGAAGGGCGTCGTCATGGGTCGAAGGGCGTCGTCATGGCGCTCCCCCTGGTTCGGGAAAATGCGCGAGAGACCTGTTCGAAGCTGGTGCGATCACTGAGTCTGCTGAAACAGATTGTCCAGGCCCTTCCGGGTGTCGCTGTTATACCCCGATTGATCGTCTTGCACAGCGGATTTTGGCGCCGGCCTGTCCAAATCATCGAAAGTGATGCTTTTGAGCCCCTCTGCGGACTCGAGCGCTGGCGGCATCTCCGCCGGCCGGAAGCCCTCGGGCAGCGCGTCGTAGAGCGCCCTGGCGCCTTCCTGGACCAGCGGTAGGCTGCGGGCCTCGGCGATCCAGTCGGGGATGGGCTCCTCCTGATAGGCCCAGGCGGCCGCCAGCCAGGTGACGGCGAGGATGAGCGCGCCACGCGCCATGCCGAACAGGAGGCCGAGCGAGCGGTCCAGGGCGCCTAGGCTGCTCTTGCGGATCCGCTTGACCAGAATCCGCGTCAGGATGCTGAGCGCGACCAGCACGACGAGAAACAGCGCCGCGCCGGCGCCCACGTCCGCAACCGGTTGAACCTCGGTCAGGCTGCGGGCCAGCGGGATGGCGTGGTCGATCCCGAGATAGGTGGCGATGCCGGCGCCGAACCAGGCCCCGAGCGCGAGAATCTCATGCACCAGGCCGCGCACGAAGGCGAGGACGCCCGAAATCAGGACGACGGCGATCACCATCAAATCGGCGGAATTGACCGGCAATGCGTCCATCTGAGGTCGCTCCAGCCCTATTCGCCGCTAAGGCGCCCGATCATCTCCTGAAGGTGGTCGATCTCGTCCACCTTCAGACCGTCCGCCGAGTCGGCCGATTTCCGGCCCCGCTGCGAAGGCACCAGGGCGCGGGCGAAGCCCAGTTTCGCCGCCTCCTTGAGGCGGGCGTCGGTCTGCCCAACGCTGCGCACCTCACCGCTCAATCCGATCTCGCCGAAGATCACGATATCCTCGGGAACCGGCGTGCCGCTGGCGGCGGACACGAGAGCGCTGGCAACCGCCAGATCCGCCGCCGGCTCGCTCACCTTCAATCCGCCGACGACGTTCAGATAGATGTCCTTTCCGGCGAGAATAAGGCCGCAGCGCGTCTCCAGGACGGCCAGAACCATCGCCAGGCGCCCGGAATCCCAGCCGACCACGGCACGCCGCGGCGTGGCCAGCGGCGAGGCGGAGACCAGCGCCTGGATCTCGACCAGCAGCGGCCGGGTCCCTTCGATCCCGGCGAAGACGGTCACGCCCGAGGCGGCGCCGCGCCGCTCGGCGAGGAACAGGGCGGAGGGATTGGCGACCTCGATCAGGCCGGCGTCGGTCATCTCGAACACGCCGATTTCGTCGGTCGGCCCGAAGCGGTTCTTGACCGCGCGCAGGATACGGAACTGGTGGCCGCGCTCGCCCTCGAAATAGAGCACCGTGTCGACCATATGTTCGAGCACCCGGGGCCCCGCGAGCACTCCTTCCTTGGTGACATGGCCGACGAGGAACAGAGTGAAGCCGCGAGTCTTGGCGAGACGAATCAGTTCCTGGGCGCTGGCGCGCACCTGGGCGACCGTGCCGGGCGCGGAATCCAGGCTGTCCACGTAAAGGGTCTGGATCGAATCGGCGATCACCACGCCGGCCGCGGCCTCGCCGTCCAGGCTGGCGGCGATATCCCGCACCGAGGTCGCCGAGGCGAGGCGGACCTTGGCATCGGCAAGGCCCAGGCGGTTCGCCCGAAGGCGCAACTGGTCGACCGATTCTTCGCCCGAAATATAGGTGCAGGCCGTGCCGCCGCCGGCCGCCGCACCCGTGCCGGCCAGCCCGGCCGCCGCCTGCAACAGCAAGGTGGATTTGCCGATCCCCGGATCGCCACCGATCAGCACCGCCGACCCGGCAACCAGGCCGCTGCCGCAGACCCGGTCGAGCTCGGCGATCCCGGTGG
>JAUVQB010000496.1 GCA_030598385.1 Alphaproteobacteria bacterium
ATCCGAGATTGGCGAGCCGGAGCGACGGCGAGGTCAATGCGGCGAGCGCGAGGCGCGGGTTGAAGGGTGGCGGCTTGCCGACATTGGGGCCGATCCCGGAGAGCCTGATGGTGAAGGCTGCAACCAGGGCCGAGGCGCTGCCCGCGGCCAGGGTGAGTTGCCAATCGATTCCGCCCAGGGCGTTGAACAGGTGGGGGGCCGCCGAGCCGAGGGTGAGCGCGCCCACCAGCAGGCCCAAAAGCATGCCCATGTCGCCTTTTGCCCAGGTGGAGGCGAGCTTCATGCCGACCGGATAGATGCCCGCCATGCACACGCCAGTCGCGAAGCGCAGGGCGATGACCGGCGCCGAGCTCGGGTCCAATAGCAAGATCGAGGCATTGGCCGCCGCGGCCACCAGGGCCGACCACATGAAGAGCCGGCGCGGGTCGAAGCGGTCGGCCAGGCCGAAAAAGGTGCTGATCAAAGTGCCCACCACGAAGCCGAGCTGGACGGCGCTGGTGAACAGCGAGGCCGTGGTCGAATCGAGCCCGTGCTCGGCCCGCAGCGCGGGGATGATCGCCGTGGCCGAGAACCACAGAGTCATGGCCGCCACCTGGCTTGCCGCGATGACACCTATTGAGAACCTGCGTCCGGCTGGCATGACACCTGTTTCCCCGGTGGGGCGCCGGTCTAGGGGTCGAGTTCGACCGGCTCGCCGTGCGGCGTGCTGGCGTAGGCGTCCGCCCAGGCGGCCTTGCGGGCCTCGAGGTCCGTCTCGCTCACCAGGTCCTTAGCGCTCAGGATGCTGCGCAGGGCGGCGAGCCAGTGCCGGTAATAGGTGCTGCCGTCGTCCGGGTCGCCGCGGTCTTGGGCCGCCTTGATCTCACGGCCCAGAGCTTCGGCCCACTCGCCCCAGCCGAAGTACCCCGCGTCATGGAGCTGAACGGCGAGGGCAAAGGCCTGCGCCTGCCAGGGTTCGGCGAAGACCGGCTCTCCCTCCGCTCGGGGCGGCAAGGGCGGCGGGGTATCGCCGAGCCCGGAGTCACGACGGTTCAAGGTGATCGTCCCAGAGGTCAAGGTAGACGCCGTCGCGGGGCGCGGCCGTCGCGCCCCAAAGCTCGCGCGCCGCGAAGCGCACGCTATAGACGTGCTGGGGAGTCTCGCCCCGGCCGTGAGCATTGGTGTCGGCGAACACGAAGACGCCGTGGTCCCGGTCGATGACGCCGCGCTTGCCGCGGGCATAGCGGGGCAGGCGGGTATGGCCGGTCGGGCTGATGATCCGAGCGACGACGGCGTCGCCGGGCTGGAAGCGTGGGGGTTTTCCGTCCTCTCGTCTCGCGGTGTCCTCGCGGCCCGCCACCCGGGCGATATCTTCCACCCGGATCTTGGGCTGCTGCTTCGGCGCGCCGGCCTCCGGGCGGCCGCTCGCCAACTCCGCCTCGCTGACCAGGCCGGCCTCGCGGAACAGCCGCAAGAATGTCATCAGCCACTGTTCGTAGTAGGGCTTCGTCAGATAGTCGGCCGGCGCGATCGTCTCCCGCAGGTGGCGGAAACGGTCGACGGTCCAGTTGCCCCAGGGCCCCATGGAATCGCCGAGCGCCATCACGCGGCCCTCCCAGGGGGCGTGGAACAC
>JAUVQB010000031.1 GCA_030598385.1 Alphaproteobacteria bacterium
CCGCGCAGCATATCGTCGAGGTGCGCGCGGGCCTCGGCCAGGCGCCCGAGGCGGTGTTCCAGAGAGGCCCGCAGATAGAGCAGGCCGGGCGCGTCCGGGTCGAGCGCCAGGGCCTTTTCGGCCGCGGTTTCAGCGCCTGCCAGGTCGTTCAGCCTCTCCAGGGCGCTCGCGAGGTTTGCCAGGAAACGGGCGTCCAGGGGGTGTTGACGGTGGCCCTCGCCGAACAGCTCCGCGGCCTCCGTCGCACGGGTCTGTTTCAGCAGGACCCGGCCGAGCTCGTTCAGGGCGGCGGCATGATCGGGCTGGCGTTCCACGATGTGGCGGAAATCGGCTTCGGCCTCGCTCAGGCGGCGCAGGGCATAGTAGGCGGTGCCCCGGTTGAATCGGGCCGCCTCGAAATCCGGCCGGCGGGCGAGCACCCTGTCGAGCAGCTCCACCGCCTCCGCCGGCCGGTTCGATTGGGTCAGCACGGCGGCCAGGTTGGTGAGGGCCTGGGGAAAGTCGCCCCGCGCCATGGCGGCGTGTCGGTAGGCGGACTCGGCCTCCAGGAGCTTGCCGCGCGCTTCCAGGCACAGGCCGGATCCGAAGAGGGCGTCGGGATGGTCCGGGTCGATCGTCAGGGTTTGCCGAAAGGCGGCCTCGGCGCCGTCGAGGTCGCCCCCTTGGAATCGAGCCAAACCGAGCCGGAATGGATGCCGTGGGTCGTCGGGATCGGTCATGGCGCTTCAGTCCAACAACAAGAACGGCCGAACCGGGGCCGCCGAGGCGCGTAGATTATCTGATTCGCCTCGGGTAGTCTTGCGCCCGAAGGGGGGACGCCGATGGAACGCCGTCTCACGACCATCCTTTCCGCCGACGTCGTCGGCTACGGCCGTCTCATGGGCGAAGACGAGGCCGCGACCCTCGAGGCCCTCAAAGGTCACCGCAGAGAGCTGATCGACCCCAAGGCGGAGCAGTATGGCGGCCGCACGGTCAAGCTGATGGGCGACGGCGCGCTGATGGAATTCGCCAGCGTGGTCGATGCCGTGACCTTCGCGGTCGAGGTGCAAGGCGCCATGGGCGCGCGCAACGCCGATGTGCCGCCGGAGAGGCAGATCCTGTTCCGCATCGGCATCAACATCGGCGACATCATCGTCGAGGGCGACGACATCTACGGCGACGGGGTGAACATCGCGGCGCGCCTGGAGGCCCTGGCCGAACCGGGCGGCATCAGCATCGCCCGCAACGTCTACAATCAGATCAAGGGCAAGCTCGACCTCGATCTCGATCACCTGGGCGAGAAGGAGGTGAAAAATATCTCGGAGCCCGTCTCGGTCTACCAGGTGGCGATGAACGACAAGGCGGCGCGGCTCATGACAGAGGTCGCGGCCGTCGAGCCGAGCGCCCCGCCCGGCCGGCCTTCGCCGGCGCTCGTCGCCGCCGGGATCGCCATCCTCGCTGTCATCGGGGGCCTGGCTTGGTGGCAGCTTGGATCCCCCAGCCGGGTTAACGCTCCGGACATCGCCGTCGCGCAGAAGACTCAAGAGTCGCCCGGCCTCGTGGTCCTGCCCTTCGCCAACATGTCGGGCGATCCCGACATGGGCTACTTCAGCGACGGCATGACCGAGGACATCATCCTGGAGCTCTCCAAGAACCCCGACCTCAGGGTGGTCTCCCGCAACTCCAGTTTCACCTACCGGGGCAGGGCCGTGAAGGCGCGGCAGGTGAGCGAAGAGTTGGGCGTGCGCTATGTGCTTGAAGGCAGCGTGCGCAAGCAGGGGGACAAGGTCCGGATCACCGCGCAGCTCATCGACGCGACAACCGATTCTCATGTCTGGGCCGATCGTTTCGATGAAGAAGGAACCGACGTCTTTGCCTTGCAGGATCGCGTAGCAAAGAGGATAGACGCGACCCTGAGCGGCCAAGAGGGGAAGATTCGGGACGTGGAATACGAGCGCGTCTGGCGCATGGACGCGAGCAAACTGGAAGAATACGACTATTACCTGCGCGGTCACTCGATCATGTATCGGTTTACACCCGAAGACATGCAGAAGGCGCGTGAGATTTGGCAAGAAGGACTCCGAAGATTCCCGGAGTCTGGACTCTTGCGCATCAAAGTCGGTTGGACACATTGGCACTATTTTTTTCAAGGCTGGAGCACCGAGCCTGAAAAAGATCTGGAACGCGCCTACGAGTTGGTGCAGGAGGGTCTGGCCGACGAAGACCTACCGTTAGTTGGTCAATGGAACGGTCATTGGTTGAACGCCTTCGTTCAACTGTTTCTTAAACGGAACTACGAGCAAGCGCTTGAAGAGGCCAAGATGACGGTTGAGATCGTACCCAACGATTCTGAAACTCTCGCTCATGTCGCATTGGTCGCGATTTACGTTGGAAATCCTGATCTCGCCCTAGAATGGGTCAACCGTGCGATCAGCCGAGAGCCGCACGTGCCGGACTGGTACTACTTGCACCGTGGATTGGCCTATCACCGCAAAGGGGACTGTGAAGGAACATTTCGAGAGTTTGAGAATGTGCCCTGGCCGGCATACGACAAGGACACGGCATCAGCCACGTGCTATGTCGAGCGAAACCAGTTAGACAAAGCACAGGCCGAGCTGGCCAAGATGTGGGACAACCATCCGGACTTTACCGCAGCGAGCCTGCGCTTACGCCTTCCATACAAGGACAAGGAATTTTCTGAACAGTTTTTCGCTGACCTTGGGCGAGCGGGCCTGCCGGAGTGACGCCCGGCGAGCGGCGCCGATAGAGCAATATTCCGGGCACCGGCCTTAGAACTTCTCCTCCCCGCGCTGGCGCACCGGGTCGGGGAAGTCGCGGTAGAGCGCGAAGAAAACGTCGGTCACCAGCGAGTTCACCGCGTGATGGAAGCTCTCCACCGGCTCGCTGCGCGACGCCACCTGGTTGAAGGCCCGGTCGAGCTGGGCCATGTCCGCGACCTCCAGCAGGATGTGGAACTCGCGCAGCTCGGGCGGCCCGAGGCCGAGCTTGCGGCGCATGATGCGATGCCCGGCGATCAGCCCCTCCGCCTCGAGGTGTTCGAAATAGGCCGTCGCCTTGTCGGTGAAGTCGGTGTCTTTGACTCCGGGCTTCAGGTTGCACCAGACGTGATAGAGGTCCATGGCTAGCCCTCCGCGCCCGCCTCGGCCCCGTTCGTCTCGTCGCTCGCCAGCGAGTCGATGAAGTGGGCGGGCCGGCCGGCGGGCGGGCCGATCAGTTCGCCGTCGCGCATCACGATGCGGCCGCGGATCACCGTGGCCATGGGCCAGCCGGTTAGCGTCGTCCCCTCGAAGGGCGACCAGCCGCATTTGGAGGCGAGCCAGTCGCCGGTGATCTCCCGCCGCGCCTTCAGGTCCACCAGGGTGAGGTCCCCGTCGTAGCCGAGCGCGATCCGCCCCTTGCCGGCGAGGCCGTAGATGCGCTGTGCCCCGGCGCTGGTCAGGTCCACCACGCGCTCCAGGCTGAGGCGCCCGGCGTTCAGGTGATCGAGCAGCAGGGGGAGGAGGGTCTGCACCCCCGGCATGCCCGAAGGCGTCGCCGGATAGTCGCCGGCCTTCTCCTCCCGGGTGTGGGGCGCATGGTCGGAGCCCACCACGTCGACCACCCCGCCGGCCACCGCCCGCCACAGGGCGTCGCGCTCTTCTTCCCCGCGGATCGGCGGGTTCATCTGGGCCAGGGTGCCGAGCCGCTCGTAGCAGTCCGGCGCCGCCAGGGTGAGGTGCTGGGGCGTTACCTCGACGGTGGCCAGGTCCTTGTTCCGGGCCAGAAGGTCCATTTCCGCGCCGGTCGTCACGTGCAGCACGTGGCCCGGCCGTCCGGCGCGCCGGGCGAGGCCCATGAGCCGGGTCGTGGCCTTGAGGGCCACTTCCTCGTCGCGCCAGACCGGGTGCTGATCGACGTTGGCGCCGCCGCGCACCAGGGCGAGGCGCTCGCGCAGCCGGTCCTCGTCCTCCGCATGGACCGCCGTCCGCCGCCGGCCGGCGCGCAGCACCGCGAGCAGGGTCTCGTCGTCGTCGACCAGCAGGCTGCCGGTCGAGGAGCCCATGAAGATCTTCACCCCGCAGCAGCCCGGCAGGCGCTCCAGGCGCGCCAGCTCGTCCAGATTCTCGGCCGCCGCGCCGATGAAGAAGGCGTGGTCGGTCCAGGCCCGGCCTTGGGCCCGCTCGAGCTTGTCGGCCAGGTCTGCCGCGGTGAGCGTGCTGGGCTTGGTGTTCGGCATCTCGAAGACGGCCGTCACGCCGCCCAGGGCCGCCGCCCGGGTGCCGCTTTCCAGGTCTTCCTTGTGTTCGTGGCCGGGCTCGCGGAAGTGCACTTGGGTGTCGATCGCTCCCGGCAGGACGTGGAGCCCGGCGGCGTCGATGACCTCGGCCGCGCCGTCGCTCGCATGATCGCCAATCCCGGCGATGCGGCCGTCGCGGACGGCGAGGTCGGCTTCGACGCGCCCGCTGGGCGTGACCAGCGTGCCGCCGCGCACGATCAGATCGTAGCTCTGGCTCATCTTGGGCCCCCGCTTCCATCCCCTTGCATCAATTCGCCGCTCTCGCCACCTTTAGAACAAGTCAAACCTGTCCCCAACGCGAGTGAGCATGAGCCAGCCGTCTTACACGATCCTCCGGCACCGGGCGGTGCTGACGCTGGCCGGCCCGGATGTCCGCGGCTTCCTGCAGGGCATCGTATCGAACGACGTGGAGCGGGTGTCAACCGACCGCGCCCTATGGAGCGCCTTTTTGACCCCCCAGGGCAAGTTCCTCTACGAGTTCTTCCTGGTCGAACGGCCCGGCGCCGAGGCAATCGCCGACGGGGGCGAGACGCTCTTCTGGCTGGAGTGCGAGGCCGAGCGGCGGGCCGACCTGCTGCGGCGCCTGAAGATGTACAAGCTGCGGGCCAAGGTCGAGCTGAGCGATGCCGGGGACGGGCTGGCCGTGGCAGCCCTGTTCGGACCGGGCGTCCCGGAGGCGCTCGACCTCGCGGCAGAACAGCCGGGCCTTGCGCGCGACCTCGCCGGCGGAGTCGCCTTTCTCGACCCGCGCTTGGGCGAGCTGGGCGCGCGGGCGCTGCTGCCCCGGGACGGGGCCGACGTGGCGTTGCAGGCCGCGGGGTTCGCCGAATCCGGGGTCGAGGCCTACGACGGCCTACGCATCGGCCTCGGCGTCCCGGACGGCAGCCGCGATCTCGAGGTCGAGAAGTCGCTGCTGCTGGAATCGGGCTTCGACGAGCTGAACGGCCTCGACTGGGACAAGGGCTGCTACATGGGCCAGGAGCTGACCGCCCGCACCCGGTACCGCGGCCTCACCAAGAAGCGCCTGCTGCCGGTGTCGATCGACGGCCCGGTCCCCGAACCCGGCACCCTCATCCGCTGTGGCGAGCGCGAGGCCGGCGTGCTGCGCTCGACGGCGGCCGGCTGGGGCCTGGCGCTGCTGCGTCTCGAGTATCTCGCAGAGGATGCCGCGCCCCTCACCGCCGGCCCGGCCCGGCTCAGGGTCGTCAAACCCGACTGGGCGCGGTTCTAGGGCCAAAGCCCGCCCCTCCGATCACGAAGAATTGCGGCCCATTGTCCGGCGGAACCATTAGCGTCCCCGCCGGTTTCCCATATAGTCTGTGGCATAATCACCGATAACGAGAAAAACACGCACAGGGAGACGACCCATGCTTTTGCGTACCTTTGCCACCGCGGCCATGCTGGCCTTCTTTGCCGTTCCGGCGATTGCCGGACAGTGCCCCAACATGGTCGGCCAGATCGACGCCGCCCTGGCCGCCACGCCCGGGCTGAACGACGACGTCAAGGCTCAGATAACCGAGCTTCGCAACCAGGGCGAAGAGCTGCACAACTCCGGGGATCACCAGGCATCCGTGGACGCCCTGGCGGAGGCGCTGAAGCTGCTGGGTCAGTAGCGCCAGAGCGGGGTCGAGCGCGCTCAGTCGGCTGCCGCTAGAGCGGCTTGCGCGGCGGCGAGGCGCGCGATCGGCACCCGGAAGGGCGAGCAGGACACATAGTCGAGGCCGAGGCGCTGGCATTCGACAATCGAGGCCGGGTCGCCCCCGTGCTCGCCGCAGATACCCATGTGCAAATGCTTGTTGCCGGCGCGTCCGCGCTCGACGGCGATTTCCACCAGCTCGCCCACGCCCTTGGCGTCGAGGGTTATGAAGGGGTCCTGCTCGATGATGCCGCGGCTCTCGTAGGCGCCGAGGAAATTGGCCGCATCGTCGCGCGACAGGCCATAGGTGGTTTGGGTCAGATCATTGGTGCCGAAGGAGAAGAAGTCGGCCAGCTCGGCGATCTCGCGGGCCCTCAGGCAGGCGCGCGGCAGCTCGATCATGGTGCCGACCTCGTAGGGCACCTCGACCCCCGCCCCCGATAGGACCTCGCGCGCCACATCGTCGACCAGCTCGCGCAGAATCTTCAGCTCGTCGCGCATGGCGACCAGGGGGATCATGATCTCGGGGTGGACCGTCTCGCCCGATTCCTTGGCCACCGCCAGGGCCGCCTCGAAGATGGCGCGCGCCTGCATCTCGTAAATCTCGGGGTAGGTGATGGCGAGCCGGCAGCCGCGGTGGCCCAGCATGGGGTTCACCTCGGCGAGCTTGAGGGCGCGGGCGCGCACCTGATCGACCGCCAGGCCGGCCGCCTCGGCGACCTCCACGACCGCCGCCTCCTCGTGCGGCAGAAACTCGTGCAGGGGCGGATCCAAGAGCCGGATGGTGACCGGCATGCCGGACATGATGCGGAAGATCTCCATGAAGTCCTGGCGCTGCATCGGCAGGATCTTGTCGAGCGCTTTTCGGCGGCCTTCCGTAGAGTCGGCCAGGATCATCTCGCGCACGGCGACGATGCGCCCGGCGTCGAAGAACATGTGCTCGGTGCGGCACAGCCCGATGCCCTCGGCCCCGAAGTCGCGGGCGGTCTGGCAATCGACCGGCGTATCTGCGTTGGTCCGCACCTTCATGGTGCGGTGCTGGTCGGCCCAGGCCATGATCCGCGCGAACTCGTCGGAGAGTTCCGGCTGGATCGTCTTGACCTCGCCCAGCATGACCTCGCCGGTGGAGCCGTCGATGGTGACCAGATCGCCCTCGGTGAGTTCCACGTCGCGCACCCTGAGCACGCCGGACTTGCCTGACTTGTAATCGATGCGCAGATCCGCCGCGCCAACGACGCAGGGCCGGCCCATGCCGCGCGCCACCACCGCCGCGTGGCTGGTCATGCCGCCGCGGGTCGTGAGAATGCCAAGGGCGGCATGCATGCCGTGAATATCCTCCGGGCTGGTCTCGATGCGGCAGAGGATGACCTTCCCGCCCGCGCCGGCCTGGGTTTCGGCCTTGTCGGCGCTGAACACCAGCTTGCCGGACGCCGCGCCCGGCGAGGCCGGAAGGCCGCGGGCGATCGTATTGCGCTCGGCCTCGGGATCGAGCGTCGGGTGGAGCAGTTGGTCGAGGGCCGCCGGGTCGATGCGCTGAATTGCCTGGCGCTCGTCGATCACGCCCTCGTCGACCAGGTCCGCGGCGATCTTGAGGGCCGCGGCCGCGGTGCGCTTGCCCGCGCGGGTTTGCAACATGTAAAGGGTGCCGCTCTGGACCGTGAACTCGATGTCCTGCATGTCACGGTAGTGGCGCTCGAGCTTGTCGCGCACCGCCAAGAGCTGCTGAAAGACCTCCGGCATGGCCTCTTCCATGGCCGGCAGATCCGATTGATTGGCTTGCTTGGCCTCCACGGTCAGGTGCTGCGGCGTGCGGATGCCTGCCACCACGTCCTCGCCCTGGGCGTTGACCAGGTATTCGCCGTAGAACAGGTTGTCGCCGGTGGACGGGTTGCGGGTGAAGGCGACCCCGGTGGCGCAGTCCTCGCCCATGTTGCCGAACACCATGGCCTGAACGTTGACCGCCGTGCCCCAGTCCTGGGGGATGTTGTGGATGCGCCGGTAGGTGACGGCTCGGGGGTTCATCCAGGAGCCGAACACGGCGCCGATCGCGGACCAGACCTGGGCCTTCGGATCCTGCGGAAACGGCGCGTCCGTCTCCTCCTCGATTCTGGCCTTGTAGCCGTCGATCACCGTTTCCCAGTCCTCGGAGGTCAAATCGGTGTCTTGGCTGAGGCTCCGGTCCTCCTTGTGGAGCTCCAGGATCTCCTCGAAGTTGTGGTAATCGACCCCCAGCACGACGTCGGCGAACATCTGGATGAAGCGGCGGTAGCTGTCGAAGGCGAAACGGCGGTCGCCCGAATGGCGCGCCAGGCCCTCGACGGTCTCGTCGTTGAGGCCGAGGTTCAGGACCGTGTCCATCATGCCCGGCATGGAGGCCCGGGCGCCGGAGCGCACGGAGACCAGCAGCGGGTTGTCGCGTTCGCCGAAGTGCGCGCCGCGCGCCTCTTCGACAGTGGTGAGGGCTGCAGAGAGTTGGCTGTCGAGCCCCTCGGGAAAGGCCCCGTCATGGGCGGTGAAATGGCTGCAGACCTCGGTGGTGATGGTGAAGCCCGGCGGCACCAGCAGGCCCAGCGCCGACATCTCGGCCAGGTTCGCGCCCTTGCCGCCCAGGAGATCGCGCATCCCGGCGTTGCCGTCCGCGGCCCCGCCGCCAAAGCTGTAAACCCATTTGCTCATAGCGCGTGTACCTCTCCTAACTTAGCCCTCTATCCTGGAAAAATCGGCCACCTGACCCAGCGTGCTTCCAAATGCCGAAAGAAGGCGAAGGCGATTGGCGCGAATTTTTGGGTCCTCAGTGTTCACCATGACATTGTCGAAAAACTCATCGATCGGCTGACGTAACACTGCCATGGCTTCCATGGCCAATGAGAACTGGTCGGCAAAAAGCGCCTCCTTGGCACCACTTGTGGCCTCGTCCAGGTAGTCAGCCAAGTTCTGCTCAATCCGTTCGATCAAGATGTCCCGGCGAAGTTCTTCTCGGTAGGACTTACCGTCGCGTTTTTCCTCGATGCGGACGATGTTCTCGGCTCGCTTGTAGGCGGTCAGAAGGTTTTCTCCATCGTCCGAGTTAAGAAAGTCTTGCAGCGCGTCGACGCGGGCCAGCAGGCGAACCAGATCGTCCTCGCCGCCGAGGGCGAAAACCGCAGAAATCAGGTCGTGGCGCACGCCCTTGTCCCTGAGCGCCACTTTCAGCCGGTCGGCGAAGAAGTCGAGCAGCGTCCCGGTGACGGCCGGTCCCGCAAGCTCGCGGAAGAGGTCTCTCGCCGTCTCGATCACCGGGGCCAGCGGCAAGCGCAGCCGGTTCTCGACGATCAGGCGGATGACGCCGAGCGCCGCCCGGCGCAGGGCGTAGGGGTCCTTGGAGCCGGTCGGCTTCTCGTCGATCGCCCAGAAGCCCACCAGGGTGTCGATCTTGTCGGCCAAGGCGACGGCGAGCGAGACCGGCGCACTGGGGCAGCGGTCGTTGGGCCCGAGAGGCGCGTAGTGCTCGGCAATCGCTTCCGCCACCTCCGCAGGCTCGCCGTCGGCGAGCGCATAGTAGCGGCCCATGGTCCCCTGCAACTCGGGAAACTCGCCCACCATGCCGCTGGTGAGGTCAGCTTTGGCTAGTTCGCCGGCGCGCCTTGCCAACTCGCTATCGCAGCCGTCGATGTAGGCACTCAGTTCAGCAGCCAATGCCGCAATTCGTCGCGCTTTGTCTTCCAGGTTGCCAAGCTTTGCGTGAAAAACCACGTCCTTCAGGTCGGGCACACGCGACTCTAAGCTCCGCTTGCGGTCCTGGTCCCAGAAGAAGCGGGCATCGGCGAGGCGCGCGCGTAACACCCGCTCGTTGCCGGCGACGATGTTGTCGTAGCGCTTGCTGCCCTTGCGCGCCGGCATGTTGGCGACGAAGGCGAAGCGGTCGGCGAGGCGCCCGTCCCGGTCCAGGGTGGCGAGATACTTCTGATGGCTGCGCATGGTCGTGGTGAGGACTTCCGGCGGCAGGTCCATATAGGCGGCATCGATGCGGCCGATCAGCACCTGCGGCCA
>JAUVQB010000462.1 GCA_030598385.1 Alphaproteobacteria bacterium
CCGGCGCCGGCCTCGGTGAAACTGTCGACGGCCAGGTGCACCCCGGCCTGCTCCAGGACCTCCACCTCGTCGGCAAATCGGGCCACCGCCGCGATCTTCCCGTTATAGGGGCTTTCGGCTAGTCGCCGGACCATATCCAGGTTGGCGCTCAACTCCGGCAGGGTGAGCATGACCAGGCCGATCTTGCCGGGCTGGGCCCGCGCCCAGAAATCGGAGTCGGTGGCGTCGCCCAGGATCACGTTGCGCCCGGCCTCGTGGTGCGCCGCGACCTTGTCCGGGTCGCTGTCGAGCCCGATGACGATATCGCCGAAGCGCGCGCGTAGGGTGTCGTAAGTTCCGGTGCCGATGCGGCCCATGCCGAGTACGGCGATCCGGGCCTCGCCCGCGTGAATCGGCTGATCGTCCGGGTGGCGGGTGGCGCTCTCCCAGGGAGTGAGGCGATCGTGGAAACGCGCGTAAATGCCGTGCGCCATGGCGTTCAGGGGCGAGCCGAGCACGAAGGTGGCCGCCAGCGCGATCGCGACCACCGCCAGCCAGTCCGGGGCGAGCCAACCGTTGGCCACGCCGATGGCGCCGACGAGGAGGCCGAATTCGCTGTAGGTCGCCAGGCCGAGCGCGGCCAGCGAGGAGCTGCGGGCGCGCAGGCGGAAGCGGGTCAGGAGGGCGAAGAACAAGGCCACCTTGAACGGCAGCACCAGGACGAACAGCAGCGCCACCAGCACCGCCCCGAGGCTGAGGGTCCCCGACAGCCCGATATTGAGGAAGAAGCCGACGAGCAGAATGTCCTTGAAGCTCAGAAGCGAGTCCGAGATCTCGCCGGCCCGGCCGTGCTTGGCCAGCAGCATGCCCAGGATCAGCGCGCCCAGGTCCGCCTTCAAGCCGACCTGGTCGAAGGCCTCGGCGCCCAGCACCAACGCCGCGACCAGCCCGAACAGGGGGATCAGCTCGCCGTGGCCGCAGCGGTCCATGATCAGGAACAGCAAGGGGCGCAGCAGGATGAGGCCGAACAGCGCCAGTGCCCAAAGCGACGGGACCTTGCCGGTGGACAAGGTGATGAACACCACGGCGATGATGTCCTGCATGATCAGGATGCCGATGGCGACCCGGCCGTGCATAGACTGCATCTCGCCCTTGTCCTCCAGCGCCTTGACCGCGAAGACGGTGCTCGAGAAGCTGAGCGCGAAGGCGACCAAGGCGCTCGACGCCAGGTCGAGGCCGGCGAAGAGATGAACCCCGGCGGCGGCCAGCGCGAAGATAACCAGGCCGAAGACCACCACGGTGGCCACCATGTGAAGGCTCGCGCCGGCCCAGACCTCGGGTTTCAGCAAGGTCTCGATCTTCAGCTTGAGGCCGATCGAGAACAGCAGCAGGGTGACGCCGAGATCGGCGAACTGGTCCAGTGCGGGGCCGCCCGCGAAGCCGAGGCCGTTGAGGGCGAATCCGGCCGCCAGGAACCCGACCAAGGGCGGCAAGCCGATCTGGCGGGCGGCGAAGCCCAAAACGAAGGCGATCGCCAGAAAGACCGGGTCCATATTCCCCTCTCCGCTTTTGCGATGATCCCCCGCGGCACGCCATTCCAAGCTGCCGGCGCGCCACGATAAGGCCCGCCGTCCGGCCGGACCAGAGTTAAAGGGAATCTCTAGCGGCTACCCGGCGGCGGCCGCAGGTACGGTCTAATTCCAGCCCTCGACGCCGGTCATGTCGGGCAGCTTGTGGGCGATGCCCTTGTGGCAATCTATGCAGGTTTTTTCACCGCTGGCCAGCGCGGTGGAATGCTGCTTCGATGCGCGTTCGCTCTGCCAGGTGAAATC
>JAUVQB010000482.1 GCA_030598385.1 Alphaproteobacteria bacterium
GATATGACCGGTCTATGTAACAGATGGCCTGTCCGGTTTTAGAACTCTTCGAAAGATGGAGGGTTTGGATGCGCCGGACGGAGCAGTTACAGGGACTGAGATTGATGAAGTTCGAGGATGTTTACGGACGTTGTTATCGGGGTGATTTGAGCCAGGTCGAGGCTTCGGAGATCCTGGGGGTGTCGGAGCGGACGTTCCGGCGCTGGCGGGACCGCTGGGAGGCCGATGGGGCCGAGGGCTTGTACGACCGGCGCCTTGGGCGGGTCTCGGCGCGGCGTGCGCCGGTGGACACGGTGGCACGGGTTCTGGAGCTGTTCGAGACGCGCTACCGGGACTTCACGGCCAAGCACTTTCACGAGAAGCTGGTCACCGAGCACGGCTTCGGGCTGAGCTACAACTGGCTTCGCCTGAGCTTGCAGGCGCACGGCAAGATCAAGGCGGCGCCGCGGCGCGGGGCCCACCGCAGGAAGCGGCCGCGCCGGCCGATGGTGGGGATGATGCTGCACCAGGACGGCTCGAGCCACGACTGGGTGGCGGGCGCGGTTTGGGACCTGATCGTGACCATGGACGATGCCACCAGCGAGGTTTATTCGGGCTTCTTCGTCGCCGAGGAGGGCACCATGTCGAGTTTCCAGGCTCTCGGCGAGGTGATCGCCGAGAAGGGGCTGTTCTGCTCGCTCTACGCCGACCGGGCCTCGCACTACTGGCATACGGCGCAAGCCGGCGGCAAGGTGGACAGAGACAATCCGACGCAGGTGGGCCGGGTCTTGGCGCAGCTCGGCATCGAGTTGATCCCGGCCTATTCGCCGGAGGCCCGGGGGCGCTCGGAGCGCATGTTCGGGACCTTGCAGAAGCGCCTGCCCCAGGAGCTGCGCCTGGCCGGGATCACCACCATGGCCGAGGCCAACCGCTTTCTGAAGGAGGTCTTCTGGCCGGCACACAACGCGCGCTTCGCCCGCCCGGCCGAGGACACCGGCTCGGCCTTCGTGGCCTTTGCCGGCACGCTCGAGGACATCCTCTGCGTCCAGGAGGAGCGGGTCGTCTCCAACGACAACACCGTGCGCTACAAGAACCGAAACCTGCAGATCCCAGCCGATCGTCACCACCACCACTACGTCAAGGCCAGGGTGCGGGTGCACGAATATCCCGACGGCAGGCTCGCCGTCTTCCACGGACCCCGCTGTCTGGCGCGCTACCGCGCCGATGGCAGCCCCATGGAAACCACCAAGCAGCAGGCCGCGTGATCCGCTTCGACGCGACCCGCCGCAGGCCTGTGGATAAGTGGACAGCTCGGCCAAGCCGACCTGACCACTTCCCCACAGGCCCAACAGCAACAGAAGCGGTCAATTGATGTGTTACCTAAACCGGTCAATTCAGTTTGTTATCGACAGAACTCTAGGCGGCGGCTCCAGGCAGAGGCTCCAGGCGGCCGCCCGTCGGCACGAGCACCGCGCGGGCCACGGCACGCACCTCCGGCCGGATCGGCCCCGGCCGGGGCCGGTCGGCAAGAGTCGTGAACCAGTGGTCCGGCGGCCTGCGCCCTCGGCTGTGCCGCCAGGTGAGGCCGCGCAGCACCGCTTCGCCCGCGGCCGAAACCCGGTCGGGAACGTCGAACCCGTTCAGCGTCGCCCAGACGCCGGCCCAGCAGCGGCCCACGGACCAGGGATTGTAACCGCCGCCGCCCAGAACGAGCAGCCGCGGCGCCAGGCCCTTGGCGGC
>JAUVQB010000359.1 GCA_030598385.1 Alphaproteobacteria bacterium
GGTACTTCTCCGCGAAGCCGTCCGCCGACTCCTGATAGACGGCGTAGAGCGAGTTCACCAGGCAGTCGCCGAAGGCGTAGGCGTAGACGTAGAACGGCGCGTGAATGAAGTGCGGGATGTAGGCCCAGTAGATCCGGTAGTCGTCGTCGAACTCGAACACCGGGCCGAGGCTCTCCCGCTGCACTGCCAGCCAGACCTCGCCGAGCTCCTCGGCGGTCAGCTCTCCGGCGCGGCGGCGGTCGTGGACCCGGCGCTCGAACTCGTGAAAGGCAATCTGGCGGACGACGGTGTTCAGCATGTCCTCCACCTTCTCGGCCAACATGATCTTGCGCCGGGAGGGATCCGTCTCGGCCGTCAATAGCGCCTGGAAGGTCAACATCTCGCCGAACACGCTCGCGGTCTCGGCGAGGGTGAGCGGCGTGTCGGACATGAGGTGGCCTTGCGGGCCGGCCAGCACCTGATGCACGCCGTGGCCCAGTTCGTGGGCCAGGGTCATGACGTCGCGGGTGCGCCCCTGATAATTCAGCAGCAAATAGGGATGGGCGCTCGGCACCGTCGGGTGGGCGAAGGCGCCCGAGGCCTTGCCCGGGCGGGCCGGCGCGTCGATCCAGGCCTGCTCGAAGAAGCGCCGGCCGATATCGGCCAGGTCCGGCGAAAAGGCGCCATAGGCCTCCAGCACGCTGCTCTCGGCTTCGCCCCAGGCAATCGTGCGGTCGAGGTCGTCCGGCAGCGGCGCATTACGATCCCAGTAGGGCAGACGATCGAGGCCCAGCCACCGGGCCTTCAATGCGTAATAGCGATGGGAGAGCCGCGGAAAGGCGGCCTTCACCGCCGCCACCAGGGCGTCGACCACCTCGTCTTCGACGAAGTTCGCCAGGTTGCGCGAGGAAACCGGCGCCGCGAAGGCGCGCCACTTGTCCTCGATCTCCTTGTCCTTGGCCAGCGTATTGGTGATGAGGGCAAAGGTGCGGATGTTCTCGCCGAGTCCTTGCGCGAAGGACTTGGCCGCCGCCTTGCGCACCGCGCCGTCGTGATCGGTCAGCTTGTGCAGGACTTCGGTCGAGGTGAGGCGCTCGCCATCGAAGTCGAAGCGCAGGTCCGCCATGGTCTCGTCGAACAGGCGGATCCAGGCAGCCCGCCCGGCCACCTGCTTCTCGTGCAGCAAGGATTCCAGCTCGTCGGAGAGCTGATGGTCGCGGAACGCCCGGATGTCGCGCAGCCAAGGCCGGTAGCGGGAGAGCGCCGGGCTGGCGAGCTTGGCCTCCAACACGGCCTCCTCCAGGCGGTTGAGCTCTAGTGTGAAGAACAGCAGCGCCGTCGAGATGTCGGTCGTGCGCTCCTGCATGTTCTGATAGAAGCGGCCGGCCTCTGGGTCGCCCATGTCCCGGGCGTGGATCAACTGGGCGTAGCTCATCACCCGGCCCAGCACCTCCTCGATCGCTTCATAGGTGCCGATCGCCTCGGCCAAGGCATCGCCGTCGAGCGCCGCCAAGCCATTCTGGTAACGCGCCTGGAAGGCCTTCGCATCGGCCTCGGCGGATTCGAGATCCCGCGTCAACTCGGGCGCTTCCGGAGCCGGATAGAGGTCGCTCAGATCCCAGACCGGCAGGTCGCCCAGAACGTTCGTCTCGCTTGTCTGATCGCTTGTCTGATCGGTGGCGGATGCTGTCATCTTTCAACTCCTTGACCCTGACGCATATAGGCCGGCATATGAGTGTCGCCAAGCACCATTTGCATTTTTGACCTCGCGCCTATTGATTGCGAGCGGCCGTCATGAGCAGTTCTGAATACGGGACCTGGTCCAGCCTGACCGCCATGTTTTTCGAGCAGGCGAAGGCGCGCGGCGAACGCCCCTTGGTCTGGGCCAAGAAAGACGGCCGCTATGCGCCCTGGTCCTGGCAAGAGGTCGAAGCTCAGGTGCGCCTGCTGGCGCGCGCGCTGCGCGCCCGGGGCCTGGGCGACGGCGACCGTGTCGTGCTGGTGTCCGAAAACCGGCCGGAGTGGCTGATCGCGGATCTCGCGGTCATGGCCGCCGGCGGCATCACCGTCCCCGCCTACACGACCAACACCGAGATCGACCATCGCTACATCATGACCGACAGCGGCGCGATGGCGGCGATCGTTTCGACCCCGGCCCTGGCGCACCGCGTCTTGCCGGCGGTGACCGATTCCCACACCTGCCATTTCATGGTGACCATGGCGCCGCCGGAATTCGACCAGCTCCACGAGGCGGAGGTGGTGATCTGGCAGGACATGCTGGCCGAAGGGGCCGAGGCGCCCGATGAAGTCGACGACCAGTTGGCCCGGACCCATCGCGACGACGTCGCCTGCTTCATCTACACCTCGGGCACGGGCGGCGCGCCCAAGGGCGTCATGCTGACCCATCGCAATATACTCGCCAATTGCCTCGGCGCTCACCACCTGCTCGAGCGTTACGGGCTTGGCGAAGAAGTGTTTCTCTCGTTCCTGCCGCTGTCCCATGCCTACGAGCATACCGCCGGCCAATTCTTCCCGCTCACCATTGGGGCTGAGATCTACTACGCCGAAAGCGCCGAC
>JAUVQB010000193.1 GCA_030598385.1 Alphaproteobacteria bacterium
CACGCGAACGAATATCGGCGAGGGTGAATGAATTGACTCGCATGTATAATGGACCCGTGAGTTATCCTCTTGTCTCACCCATACTCCACAGGCTTCGGGCAGTGAGGAGTTAGGACGCCAATGTCGGTTTGCCACATGCACCTCGTTTCCGACGCGACCGGCGAGACGGTCAATTCGGTGGCCCGGGCGTGCTCGGTCCAGTTCGAGGGCATCGAACCGGTCGAGCATACCTGGATGCTGATTCGTACCAAGGGCCAGATCGAAAAGACGCTGCGGGGAATTGCGGCGGAGCCGGGCCCGGTCCTGTTCACCCTCGTCAATCGTGAGCTACGCACGGCTTTGATCGAAGGCTGCCGCGAATTCGGCGTGCCCTGCATATCGGTTCTGGATCCGATCATGCATGCCCTGGCGGCGCACTTGAACTTGGAGATCCGCGGGCGTCCGGGCCTGCAGCACGTGCTGGATTCGGATTACTACGAGCGCATCGACGCCATGAACTTCGCGCTGACCAGCGATGACGGCCAAAACGGTGCTCATCTGAACGAGGCGGACATCGTGCTGCTTGGGGTCTCGCGCACCTCCAAGACACCGACCTGCATCTACCTGGCGAACCGGGGAATCAAGGCCGCAAACGTGCCGGTCGTACCCGGTGTCCCATTGCCGCCCGAGGTCCTTTCGGCGACGCATCCGCTTATCGTTGGACTAACCAAGGATCCCGGCCGCTTGGTGCAGGTGCGGCGCAACCGTCTGAGGATGATCGCCCAAGGCAGCGACGATACGGATTACACCGACCTGGAAAGCGTGCGCCAGGAAGTGAGTTTTGCCCGCAAGCTGTTCAACAAGAACGGCTGGCTGGTCATCGACGTCACCCGCCGATCGATCGAGGAAACCGCAGCGACGATCCTGACTCACTATACGCGCTACAAGGGCCGGGGCGCCGATGTCCTTGTCGGCGAGTGACCCCTCTCCGGCACCGGTGATCGGCGCGTCCGACCCGGCGGCGCCGCGGTTGATCCTGGCGTCGGCCAGCCGATCGCGCGCGGCGGTGTTGCGCCAGGCCGGCCTGGCGGCACTCAGCGAGCCGGCGCAGGTCGACGAGGCAGAGGTCAAGGCGGGGCTCAAGGCGGAAGGCGCCGGGGCTCGGGAGATCGCCGAGGCGCTCGCCGAACTGAAGGCGCAGAAGGTCTCACGGCGCAGGCCGGGCGCGATCGCCATCGGCGCCGATCAGATGCTCGAATGCGAGAAGGTCTGGTTCGACAAGCCGATCGATCTCGAACAGGCGGCGGCGCATCTCAGAGCCCTGAGCGGTCAGACCCACCGGCTGATCTCCGCCGTTTGCGTCGTGCGCGACGGCGTCCGCCTGTGGCACCATATCGCCGAAGCACGCCTGACCATGCGCCCGCTGAGCGAGGATTTCATCGCGGACTATCTGACCGCCGTTGGCCCGGCTGCGCTAAGCTCTGTGGGCGCCTATCAATTGGAGGGGCTGGGTGCGCAGCTTTTCACCCGGGTCGAGGGCGACTATTTCACGATCCTAGGTTTGCCCCTGTTGCCGCTGATGGACTTCCTGCGCAATCACGGAGTGATCGCGACGTGACGCTCAGCGGCAAGGCACGCCTCGCCGGGGTCATGGGCTGGCCGGTCGAGCATTCGCTATCGCCCCGGCTGCATGGCTATTGGCTCGAGCATCACCGGATCGACGGCGCCTACGTCCCGCTTGCCGTCGGCCCGGAGGGCCTGCGGGCGGCCTTGTCGGCCCTGCCGGCGCTCGGGTTCCGTGGCGTCAACCTGACCCTGCCCCACAAGGAGCAGGCGCTGGACCTCTGCCATGTGGTGGACGATATGGCGCGGCGCATCGGTGCGGTCAACACCGTCGTTGTGCGCGAGGGGAGGCTTGTCGGCAGCAACAGCGACGCCTTCGGCTTTATGGAGAACTTGAAACAAGGTGCGCCGGACTGGCGGGCGAAGGCATCGCCGGCCGTGGTGTTGGGCGCCGGCGGCGCGTCGCGCGCCGTGGTGGCGGCGCTCGCCGATGCCGGCGCGCCGGAGGTGCGGATCGTCAATCGAACCCGTGAGCGGGCCGAAGCGCTGGCCGAAGCGCTGGCCCCATGGCTAGGCAGCGCCCTATCGGCCCACGGGTGGGACCAACGGCAGGCTGTGCTGGCGGATGCCGGCCTGTTGGTCAACGCCACCACGCTCGGCATGGCGGGCCAGGCATCGCTAGATTTGGATCTCGGCGGGTTGCCGCCCGACGCCCTGGTCACGGACATCGTCTATACGCCGCTCATGACGCCGCTGCTGGAGGCCGCGCGCGCCCGCGGCAATCCGCTGGTCGACGGCTTGGGCATGCTGCTTCATCAGGCGCGCCCGGGTTTCGAGGCTTGGTTCGACGTCCGCCCCGAAGTGACGACCGCGGTACGAGAATTCGTGCTCTCGGCGTAATGAGCCGCGGATGAACGATGGTGACGAGCGATGCTGGTGATTGGCCTGACCGGCTCCATCGGTATGGGCAAGTCCTCCGCGGTCTCCATGCTGCGGCGCATGGGAATTCCGGTCCACGATGCCGACGCGGCGGTTCATGATCTGATTGGCGCCGGCGGCGGCGCCGTTGAGGAGATTGCGAAGGCCTTTCGCGGCGTCGTTGACAAGGGAGTCGTCGACCGCAAGCGCTTGGGAGACAAGGTGTTCAAGGATCCGGCGGCGCGCGCCAAGCTGGAGGCCATCCTGCACCCGCGGGTACGCCGGGCGGCCCGGGATTTCATAAAGCGGCAAGTCCGGCGGCGGCGCGATCTCGTCGTCTTGGACATTCCCCTGCTGTTCGAGACCGGCGGCGAGCGCCTCTGCGACGCGGTGATCGTCGTGTCGGCGCCGCCCACGATCCAGAGGCAGCGCGTCCTATCGCGCCCTGGCATGACGGCCGAGAAATTCGCCGGCATCCTCTCGGCCCAGGTCTCGGATCGAGAAAAGCGCCAACGTGCGGATTTTGTGGTGGAAACCGGCTTGAGCAAAGGCCAGACCTTGCGCCATTTGACAGCGGTTGTCAGGATGCTGCGCGGCGGCCGATGGGCACCGCGGCGCAGCGTGCGGCGCAGCGTGCGGCGCAAATTGCGGCGGCGGCCGCCCGGCGTCCTCCGGCGACACGGTTAGGCTTATCTCTCGATGCGTGAAGTCGTCCTCGATACCGAAACCACCGGCCTCGATCCGGACGCGGGGCACCGGCTGGTCGAAGTCGCCGCCCTGGAGTTGGTGAACCACGTAGCAACCGGCTGCCACATCCAACTCTATGTCAATCCCGAGCGGGACATGCCGGAAGAGGCCTTCAAGATTCATGGCCTTTCCGAGGAATACCTGGCTGGCTTTCCGGTTTTTCCGGAGGTCGCCGGGCAACTGCTGGAATTCATCGGCGAGTCCCCTTTGGTCATTCACAACGCCGGCTTCGACCTCAAATTTCTCAACGCCGAGCTCGATCGCGCCGGGCTCTCCGTGCTCTCCGCGGAACGGGCGACCGATACCGTGGCGCTGGCACGCCGCCGGTTTCCCGGCGCACAGGTCAGCCTCGACGCGCTGTGCCGCCGCTTCGAGATCGACAACTCGACGCGCACCCTGCATGGCGCGCTGCTCGACTGCGAGCTGCTGGCGGAGGTCTATCTCGAGCTGCGAGGTGGCCGGCAGCCGGGACTCGATCTGGCGGCAAATGCCGAGACGGCCAAGCAAGCGGTCTCCGGCCGGCGTCCGGTGCGCCCGGCGCGCCCGCATGCGCCCAACGCGGACGAACGCGCCGCTCATGACGCCTTCATCGAGGGCATGAAATCGCCGATCTGGCGGCGCTAGGCCTGTTCCGCTTAGCCGAGCCGTGGTGCCGGCCCGCGCCCAATGCGCTTGGCGGCCCTTGTCCTAGGTTTGCGTGGCCGTCTCGGATGTCTGCTGTTGGCGGCGGCCGTCATGGATCTTGCCGAAATTTATGGGACTCAACAAAAGCGGGGGAAAGCCGCCGTCGCGCGTGGTGTTGGCAATAATGTTGCGCAGGAAGGGGAACAGGTAACGCGGCACCTCGACCATGAGGGCGCGCTCCAGCTTGTCCTCTGACA
>JAUVQB010000371.1 GCA_030598385.1 Alphaproteobacteria bacterium
CCGAATCGTTCCAGCACCGCGTCGTAGGCGACGCTGCTGCCGGCAACAGCGCCCGTGTGGGAGCGCACGTGCCGGGCGCTTTCCACCGTCCGTCCGACCTTGCAAACGACCACGGGGATGTTCCGGTGCTGCGCCTTGGCGAGGACGTCGGCGAAACGCTCGGGATTTCGGGCCGCCTCCATGAAGAGGGCGATGACCGTGGTTTCCGGTCTATCGAGGGCGAAATCCATATACTCGTCGATGCTGACGCCGATTTCCTGCCCGGCGGAAATCACCAGGTTGAAGCGGTAGCGGGGGTCGTTGAGAGCCAGGACGGTGAAGACGGAGCCCGAGTGGGCGATCAAGGTGATACCACCGGGCTTCAGGTGAGCGGCCGGATAGAAACTGGCGTGGCAGCGATGGGTGATATCGAGAAATCCCATGGCATTGCCGCCGCAGATCGGCAAGTCGGCCTGCCGGGCCTTATCGCGAAGCCGGGGCAGGATCTGCCGGCCCTCGCCGTCGCCGCCGTGGCAGGCGTCGAATACCACCATGGCGCGCGCGCCGCACGCCAAAGCCTCGTCCAGCACGGTTTCGACCTGCCGTCCGCCGACGCCCGCCACCACGAGATCGGGCACCTCCGGCAAACTCGACAGGGACGCATGGCACGGTGACTTCTCGATCTCCCGATATTTCGGATTCACGAGATAGATCGGGCCGCTATGACCGCTCGCCAGGGCCGTCTCGACCATGGCTAATCCCACCGAGCCGGCCCGCGGCGACGCGCCGACCAGGGCGATGGCGCGGGGGCGAATCAAGGGTGTCAGGCGGTGTTCCCGGTCATGGCCCCCGGGATCCCGCTGTGGCGCGCCCGTCGCTTTCTGTCCATCCATAGCCGATGTCGCCTCACGGCCGTTTCGAAGCTGCACTCTGCCCTGAAGTTTTGGCCAGGAAAAGATCCTGAAGGGTCCAACGGGCCGGCTTGTCCGCCGGTACGCCAGCTTCGTTTCCTCGCGGCTTTACGGACGAAGGTGTAGGCTGGCCGCCGGCCACCCCCCAACCACTTCCCTACCACAGTGGCCGCGAAGGGAGCCCCATGGCCGCGGCGGCAAGATTGCCTCTGATCATACTTGTTTGCGGCGCCTCGGTGCTCGCTCTCAACATGGGCGTTCGCCAGACTTTCGGCCTGTTCCTCGAGCCCATGACCCTGGACCTGGGGATCAGCCGCGGCAACTTCTCGCTCGCCATCGCCATACAGAACATCCTTTGGGGCCTGCTGACGCCGCTATGCGGGATATTGGCCGACCGATACGGCGCCGGCCGGGTTCTGGTGACCGGCGGCCTGCTTTACGCCTTGGGCATCGTCATCATGGCACTTGGCGCCTCCGGGCTGGCCATCCACCTGGGCGCCGGCGTGCTGGTCGGGTTGGCGGTCGGGGCCAGCGGCTTCCCGCTGGTTTTATCGGCGATCGCGCGCGCGGTGCCGGAGGAGCGGCGCAACATGGCGATCGCCTTGGCGGCGACCGGCGGATCGGTCGGGCAGTTCCTCCTGCTCCCCCTGGCGCAGATATTGATCGAGACGACCGGCTGGCCGGGGGCCCTGCTCATTTTTGCCGGACTGAGCGCCCTCATCATCCCCCTGGCCTCCGGGCTCAGGGGCAAACCGGATACAGTATCCTCCGGCGCCACCGGTATCGGAGGCGCGGTGAACCAGGCGCGCCGGCACAGCGGCTATCTCCTCCTGACCGGCGGCTTCTTCGTCTGCGGCTTCCACGTCTCCTTTATCGGCACCCATCTGCCGGGCTACATCACCAGCTACAATCTGGCGCCGCTGGTCGGCGCCACGGCCCTCAGCATCATAGGGTTCTTCAACATCCTGGGCGGTTTGGCGGCCGGTGTTCTCGGCAGCCGCTATCGGCTCAAGTACCTGCTGTCGGGGATCTATCTCGCCCGGGCGGTGGCCATCGCCCTGTTCCTCTTGGGCCCCAAAACCGATTGGGCGGTCTACCTGTTCTCCGGGGCCTTTGGCCTCTTGTGGCTGAGCACGGTGCCGCTCACATCTGCCCTCGTGGGCCAGATCTTCGGGCCTCGTTACATGGCGACCCTCTTCGGGATCGTCATGTTGGGCCATCAGCTCGGGGCTTTTTTCGGCGCTTGGTTCGGGGGGCTGAGCTACGACCTCTCGGGCTCCTACGATGCGGTTTGGATCATCTCCGTCCTGCTCGGCCTGCTGGCCGCGGTCCTACATTGGCCGATCGCCGACAAGCCTGTCGGTGCGGTTTTGGCCGACGCGTCTTCAGATGCGGCCGAGTGACGGCTAGTCGTCGACCCAGGCGATGCGCAACAGGTTGGTGCGCCCAGGCGTACCGAAGGGGACGCCGGCGGTGATGACCAGTTGATCCCCGCTGGCGGCGATGCCCTCGGCGACGGCGATCCGGCAGGCCTTTTCCACCATCTCCTGGGTGCTGCTGACGTCCGAGGTATGAACACAGTGGGCGCCCCAGAGCAATGTATACCGGCGGACCG
>JAUVQB010000394.1 GCA_030598385.1 Alphaproteobacteria bacterium
GAAGACGCGCTCGCCGACTTCGACAGGGCAATCGGGCTCGATCGAGACTTCGCCGCCGCCTACTACAACCGTGGCCGGGCCCACAACGCCATGGGCAACAGCGCCGAGGCCAGAGCCGACCTCAAGGTCAGCTACGACCTGGGCTTCGGGCGCCTCGAGGCCCGGGAGTAACGAGCAGGGCCGGCCGGCAACAAGAGACGGCACCCGACAGTTAATCGACGGCCGACGCCGGCGCCTGTTCGCGCACGAAGGCGATGACGGCGCTGATGACCTCGGGATGATTGAAGAGGCCGTTGTGGTCGGCGCCGGGAACGAACAGCGCCTGCTTCGGCTCCGGCGCCAGTTCGAATAGCTCGCGGCCGAAGCGGGTCGGCACGACCCGGTCGCGCTCGCCGTGAATGATCAAGAGCGGCGCGCGGAGGCCGCCGATGCGTCCCGCATTGTCCCACTTGTCGAGCACCAGCCAGCGCGCGGGAAGATACCAGTAGTGGGCTTGTGCCACGTCGCCGATCGAGGTGAAGGGCGATTCCAGCACCAGGCCCGCCACGTCGAACTCCACGGCCATCTTGACCGCCGGCCCGCCGCCCAGGGACTCGCCGAAGACGATCACGCGATCCCCGGCAATCCCCGCGCCCGCCAGATAAGCCATGACCGCGCGCGCGTCGGCGGTGAGGCCGGTTTCGTCCGGTTTGCCCGCGTTGCCGCCATAGCCGCGGTATTCGGCAAGGAAAAGGCCGAAGCCGGCATCCAGCAGGGGGCGGTACTTGGGCACCCGGTGGCCGATGTGGCCGGCGTTGCCATGGAAAACCACGAGCACCGGGCCGTCCGCCGCGGCCGCCGGCCGGTACCAATGCTCGACCTCGAGGCCGGGCTCGCTCTCGAGCCGCACCGCCACGAGGCCTTCGACGCCCGCATCCCCGATGTCCGGGTCCGACTTGTCGGGAAAATAGAGAAAACTGCGCTGACACCCAAACATGAAAAGCGCCAGCAGCAGATAAAGCCCGAGCGCGGTTGCCATGGTCGTGGTGAGGCCGGACATGTCTAAACCAGTCCTCTAGTCCGCGTAGCTGGGGTCGGCCCGGTCGAGCAGCCGCCTGAGCGCGGCAAAATGTTTGGCGGGCTCCTGCATAACCAGCGGCTCACGAAAACTGGCGGCGGTCGCGGCCGCAACGTTGGCGCCGACGCATTTCAAGGGCCGCCCGGTCGAGTGGGCCAGAATCTGAACCTGGCAGGCACGCTCCAAGTAATAGAGGTCATTGAAGGCTTCGGCGATGGTCTCCCCGACCACCACCACGCCATGGTTCGACATGAACAGGACCCGCTTGTCGCCGAGAGCGGCGGACAGGCGTTCGCCCTCGTCCTCCGCCAGGGCGAGGCCGGCATATCCGGAATCGTAGGCAACATCGCCGTAGAACCGGAGGGCGTTCTGATCGACGGGCTCGAGGCCGGTGTCCTCCAGCAGGCTGAGTGCCGTCGCATAGGGCATGTGGGTGTGCATGACGCAGCGCGCCCGCGAACACGCCCCCCGCGAACACGCCCGGTGAACGCGCGAGTGAATGACGAAGGCGGAGCGCTCGACCTCGCCGTCGCCATCGAGCGCGTTGCCGTCGCAGTCGACAGTGAGGATGTCGCTGGCCCGCACCTCGGACCAATGCAGCCCGAACGCGTGCAGCAGGAAACGTTCGCCCGCTTCGTCCAGGGAATAGGTGAAGTGGTTGCTGATTCCCTCGCTCAGCCCGAAGCGGTCCGCTAGCCGCACGGCGGCCGCCAGATCCACCTTATGCCGCCAGGTGCGCTCCTCCAAGGCTCCCTCCGCGTCGTTGTCCCAAAGGCTAGCACGCCCCCCCTACGGCATCCATGGTTCGTGCCCCGATCAAGTGACGCTCTTGTCAAGCGAAGCTTGGGTTGCCAGGATCGGACCCCGAGCCCAGGGGCAGGAAATCAATCAGCGGAGGCGAGGGTCATGGATGTACGCGCAGCGGTGGCGTTCGAGGCGGGCAAGCCGCTCTCTATCGAGACGGTGCAACTGGACGGCCCGCGGGAGGGCGAGGTCCTGGTCGAGATCAAGGCGACCGGCATCTGCCACACCGACGAGTTCACGCGCTCGGGGGCCGACCCCGAAGGCCTCTTCCCGGCTATCCTCGGCCATGAGGGCGCCGGCGTTGTGGTCGATACCGGGCCCGGCGTCAGCTCGCTCTCCAAGGGCGACCATGTCATTCCGCTCTATACGCCCGAGTGCCGCCAGTGCGAGTACTGCCTCAATCCC
>JAUVQB010000146.1 GCA_030598385.1 Alphaproteobacteria bacterium
CGAAAACCACCCCGGTAATCCAGAAGGTCACGATGATGGTGTCGTCCACGTAGCCCCAATTGGAGGCAATCTCGGTCCACCACCAGGGGCTCCAAAAGTGAAACACGACGGTGCCAACCACGACCAAGAGCACTAAGATAGCTGCAACCATCCCGCAAATACCCCTACCTATGAATCGGTCAATCCCGAATACCGCCGAAAAGCGGCGCGATTGTAGCCGCTCCGATCCGAACGATCTAGCCTTAAGGTCACAGGATCGTTACTCCGAGGAAACGTCGATGTTTTTGGCTCAAGCCAACGGTTTCGACCCGCTTTCACACCGTCTCGCGCCGCTGGCGGGGCTCACGCTTCCGCCGGCGCGGAAGAGGCCTTAGAACAGGTTCTTCACGTCCGAGGAAAAAGTCGGGAAGGCGAAGAGGTCGTCCTTCAACTTGCTGGCCGCTATGCCGTGGCGCATGGCGAGCGCGAACAAGTGGATCAAGTCCTCGCTCTGATGGCCAACCATATGCGCGCCGACAATCCGGTCTCTTCCCTCATCCACCAAAACCTTGGCCCAGGCCACGGATTCGGCATAGCTCTTGCCGGAGAACCAGCCGGTCATGTCGTTGACGGAGACCTTGACGTCCAGGCCCTGTTGCCTGGCCTCGTCCTCGGTCAGGCCGACGGTGCTCAGCGCGGGCACCGTATAGACGCAGCTCGGGACCACGGTGTAGTCCGGTTTCACCGTCGGGCCGTCAACGATGTTCCGGCCGACGATCCGCCCCTCGTAGGTCGCCAGGGGGGAAAGCTGGGCCGAGGTCACGAGGCAATCGCCGCAGACCCAGACCGCCGGGTTCGACGTGGAGCGCAGATAGTCGTCGACCTCGACGGCGATCCGGTCGTGTTTGACGTCGCCGGCATCGAGATCGAGCCTATCGACGTTGGCGATTCGCCCGGCGCCGTTGACGACCCGATCGGCGTCGGCCGTCTCTGCGCGGCCATCGTGCTCATAAACGACGCGAAGCTTGCCGTTCGCCCCGTTCGCCCCATTCAACCGGGTGATCTCCTTCACCTGGACGCCGGTCTTCACGGCGATGCCGAGCCGTTCGCTTTCGGCCTGCACCGCGGCCACCGCATCGGCCTCAACCCGCGGCAGCAGGCGCGGCAAAACCTCAAGAATCGTCACCTTGGTTCCGGCTCGGGCATAAACGTGGCTGAATTCCATGGCGATCACGCCGCCGCCGATGAAGACGACCTCGCCTGGCTGCATCGCCTCGGACAGGACCTCGTCCGAGGTGATCAGGTGTTCGGCGCCCGGAATCGGCAAGGGACGCGGCTTGGAGCCGGTGGCGATGACGATGTTCTCGCCCTCCAGGACCGCACCCTCCACATCGACGGCGTTGGGGCCAACGAACTTGGCGGAGCCCTTGAAAACCTCGCCCCGTTTCCTGGCCGAACTCTCCATGGCCGCCGGGACGAAGCTGACCATGTCCTTTTCCCGTCCGATCAGCTTCGCCCAGTCCAGCTTCGCCGCGCCCACCTCGATGCCATGGGCGCCGGCGATGGCGATCTCGTGGAGCGCATGGGCGGCGGCGACCAGAACCTTCTTGGGCGTGCAGCCGCGGTTCGGGCAGGTGCCGCCGAAATCCCGTTCCTCGACAAAGGCGATCTTCTTGCCGGCGTCGTGGGCGATGGCCGACACGCCGAATCCGGCATTGCCGCCACCGAGGATGATGACGTCGTATCTCTCTGCCATGGACCCTACCCCCCTTGCTGGCGGCCCGGCTGGGCCTCGATCGGTCCCGCGATCCTATAAACCGACCACATGGCCACTAAGGTGTCATGTCAAATGAGGATGACTCTGGCCCCGGCGGCGAAAAGGATCTTTGCGGCCGCCGCCCCAAGTCGTGAAATCATTGACCGGCGCGCCATGCCCGGCCAAGCGGCGGCTCAGGCGGCCTGATCGACTCCCTCGGAGCGCGTCCGCAAGCGCTTAGCCGCATCCTGAAAGACGCAGCGAACCGAGCCTTCGCTGAGGCCATCGTGCTCCATCAGGATTCGGACGATGGGGTCTCTCAGCATGTCGTCCAAGGTCGGTTCGCCGGAAAGCCAACGCTCACTACCTTGCATTGTCGCCCCCATTCAGGGTGGAATCGATCATCATGACTCGGTCCCCCGCCTAATAGTGGGCAACTGTGTCGAATTCGCGGCAGCCCGATCACGCCATCGCGAGTTCCTGTTGGCCGCTATTGGGGACCTGTGAGAAAGTGACGCCAGCCCATGTCGACCAGCGGCCTGACTCGCAACGAGATCGATGACGCCGCCTGCTGGCTGGTGGCGGCACGGCTGGACGGCCGGCAGGCGAGCGCCTGCCCGCTGGCCCGGCACCTGGCCGCCGAAGAGGCCGGCTATAGCCTGCAATCGGCCGGACACCGGGTGCTGGCGGAGGAGGGTTTCGGCCGCCTGGTGGGCTACAAGATCGGTTGCACCAACCAGGCGGTGCAGGACCTGCTGGCCGTGCCGGGGCCGGCCTATGGCGGAATCCTGGCGGCCGGCCTGCATTGGGGTGAAGCCGAAATCGCGCGCGCGCCGCTGCAACACCCGGGAATCGAGTGTGAGATCGCATTCTGGATCAATCGCCCCCCCGAGCCGGCAGAGGCGCCCTACGACCGGGAGAGCATCCGCCCCTGCGTCGCCGCTTGTTCCGCCGCCATGGAGATTGTCGACAACCGCTACGGCGATTTCCGCAGCGTCCCCTTCGGCCTGATGATCGCCGACGACTTCTTCCATTCCGCGGCGATCGTGGGTTCGCCGGTCGCGTCTTGGCAGGACTTGGACTTGGCGGCGCTCGGCGGAACGACCTTTCTGAACGGCCAGGCCGCCGGCACCGGAAGCGGCGCCAACGTACTCGGCCACCCCCTGGAAGCGCTGGCGTGGCTGGCCAACCAACTGATCGCACAGGACAAAACGCTACAGGGCGGCCAGGTGGTGCTCACCGGCACCATGGTCGACCCGATCTGGCTGGAGGCGGACGTCTTGCAGGCGGCCATCGAAGTCGAGGGCCTTGGCCGGGCGACGGCATACTTCGGGTGATCCGATCCTGGCGAGATCGGCGCGCCTTCGATCCGGACTGCGACACCCTGCCGCTCTCGGCCTTCGAGCCCATGGTGCGCCGCCTCTTCGCGGCCCCGCGCCGGCCGGTCTATTGAGGGCGAGGCCGGCCAGGGTGCCCACCCCCCCATGAAACAAACGGCCGCCGCAGCGGAGCGCAACCGCGGGCCGATTCTGGAGGCGCTTTCGCCCCTGCTGCCGGCCGCCGGGTGCGTCCTGGAGGTGGCCAGCGGTCCAGGCGTGCATGTCGTGGCCTTCGCCGAGGCGCGGCCGGAGCTGCACTGGCAGCCGAGCGACCCGGACCCACTGGCACGGGGCAGCATCGCGGCGTGGATTGCCGACACCGGCCTCGCAAACGTCGCACAACCGCTGGATCTGGACATGACCCTGCCGGATTGGCCCGAGCAGGCCGGCGGCCATCTCGGCGAAGGGGGCGGGTTCGACGGCTTGGTGACCATCAATCTGCTGCACGTCGCGCCCTGGGCCGCCTGCGAGGGGCTGATGGCGGGCGCGGCGCGGCTCCTGACAGCCGGCGCCTTCCTCTTTGTCTACGGCCCCTTCATGCGCGACGGACAGCACAACTCCGAGGGCAACCGCCAGTTCGACCGATCACTCAGGGCCCAGAACCCTGCCCTGGGCTTGCGCGACGTGAACGATGTGGCGGACTGCGCGGCGCGGAACGGCCTCGCCCTCGAACAGGTCGTCGAGATGCCGGCCAACAACCGCTCGCTGGCGTTCCGGCTGGGTTAGCCGGGACCGGCTTCAGGGTTTTCTGGCCCGCGCCAGATCTAGGAGGGCCGGCAGGGCATCCTCCACCTCGTGGCAGACGACAGCGCCCAGGGCCGCAAGTTCATCGCCGACCTCGACCGGCAGGCTGGTGTTCGAGGACGCCGGGATCTGGTTCAACCGGCCGCCGATCAGCACCGGAACCTGAAGGTCCCGTTCTTCGAGCTCCTGCTTCAACGCTGCCAAGAAACTGAGGGCCACGCCGTTATAGGTGCTGAGCGCGATCAGGTCGGCGCCGGTCTGCCGCGCCGTCTCGGCCAAATCGTCCGGGTCGCAGGAGACGCCGCCGTCGAGCGGCGTGACGCCCAGACCCGCGAACAGGCGCTCCACCAACCCCTTGCCGTGTTCGTGCACGTCGGTGGTGGCGACCAGCGCCGTCAGGCCGGCGCCGGCCACCAGCGCCCGGTCCGCCTCGCTGGTGCGCGCGAGGCGCTGCTCGGCTAGGCGGTCGAGCTCCAGCAGGGCGCTCGCCGGCACCAGCGGGCGCCGCTCGCCATCCCGCTCCGACGGGCCGGGGCCGAACAGCTCTTCCAGGCGCCGCGCGCCGATGCGCCTGAGTGCGAGCATCAGTTCCATCGGGTCGTCGATGGCGAACCCGGCCTCGGCGAGGCCCGCGAGCGTCCGGTCGCGGAAGATTTCGCCGCCCGAAATCAGGCGCTCGGCCAGCGCCTCCGCCTCGCCCGGGTCGAGCAGCGGCTCATGATCGACCGCCTGCGCGATCAGGCGGTCGGCGAACAGTTGGGCGTCGACGATCTCGTCCACCTCGGGAATGCGCCGGTTCTCGCTCACCGGCACCGGGTTCACGGCGTGGCCGCTGGGCTGCCGCGCCTGGGCCAGCACATCGACCAGCAGGTAGCCGGCGAGGCTGGCGTAGTTGGCGGCCGCGTCGCCGCGGTAGGAGGTGGTGTTGCCGTAGACCATGGTGCCGGGGGTCGGATTGGCGCGGGCCAGCGCGATCTGGAAGGCGAGCCGCGTCACCGGCTCGGAGAAGTGGTGGCCGTAGCAGTGGGAGACCCGGGCGCCGATCAGCTCCTCGACGATGTACTTCTCGATCAGCGC
>JAUVQB010000357.1 GCA_030598385.1 Alphaproteobacteria bacterium
ACGGCGAGCGGCCGCCAGTGGTAGGTGTTGAGCAAGCCGCCCGGATAGACCTGGAACGAGAAGGCCGGCCAGAGAAACCAGGAGCTGTAGTCGCCGGCGTGGGCGCTTTGGCCGGCGTCGATCTCGTAGCTCATGGCCGTGGCGTCCACCGCCGTGGTGGTGTGCCGCAAGCACTGGCCCTGGGGCCGGACGTCGTAGCTCTTGGGATCTATCACGCCCGTGGTGAAGCTCGGATGGGCGACGCCGCAGTGATAGCACTCGCTATAGTTCTCGACCGTGACCTTCCAGTTGCACTGCTCATCGACCGCGATCCATTCGACCGGCTGCAGGCGGTCGAGCTTCGGCATGTAATCGCGCAGGCCCGCCTCCACCTCGGGGAAGGCCTCGGCCATGGAGGGCGCCTCGTCGTCGAGATTGACGAAGAGGAAACCGCAGAAGTTCTCGACCCGGACTTGGCCGAGGCATATGGCGCTCTTGTCGAAGCCCTCCACCTTGTCGCTGTTGCGCGCCCGCTTGAGGCGCCCGTCGATTTCGTAGCTCCAGGCGTGGTAGGGGCAGACGATGCCGCGCAGGCTGCCTGCGCCCTGCACCAGTTCGTGGGCCCGATGTTGGCACACGTTGTAGAAGGCGCGGATCTCGCCGTCGCCGCCGCGCATGAGGAAGAGGCCCTGGTCGATCAGCCGCAGGGCGAAGTAATCGCCTGGTTTCGCGAGCTGCGAGACGTGGCCGGCGAACTGCCAGGTGCGGAAGAAGACGCGCTCGACCTCGCGGGCGAAGATCGCCGGATCGGTGTAGTAGCGTGCCTCGAGCGCGCGGATCAATCCGCCCATACGACTTGACCCTCAATCCTCATCCGGCAGGTAGACGCCGAGATCATAGCGCCGCCGGTGGAAGCGATCGATGTTGGCGATCACGTGGTCATCCGCGTCAGCTACAACGAAGGCCATCAAGGTCTCCAGCAGCGCCGCGGCCGCCACGGTCGAGGTGAAGAATTGCGGGGTTTCGGTGGGTATCACGAAGGTCTGCTCGGCCAGCAGCGCGATCGGCGACGTCCGACTGTCGCTCAATGCTATCAGGCCGGCGCCCTGTTCGCCGGCCGAAACTACGGCGTCGACCACCTCGCTGCGGTAGGGCTTGAAGGTCATGGCCAGCACGACGTCGCCCGGCCCGGCCCGCGCCAGGTCGTCGATCGGCAAGCTGCCGTCGCGCGGCACCGCCACCACCGTGTCGAGCGCCATGCGCGCCAGATAGGCGAAGTTGTGGGCGAGGGCGTAGGAGATGCCGACCCCCAGCACGTAGGTGGTGCGCGCGGCAACGATTCGGTCGGCGGCCGATTTGATCTCCGCCGCGGTGGTCTCGGAGAATAGCTGCTCGCAATTTTCGAGTGTCATGTTGGCCATCTGGCCGAACAGGCGCGCGTGCCGCCCGCCGCGAGCGATCCCCTGCAGCCAGCGCGCCCGGTCCGGAAAGGTCTCGCGGCCGGTGCGCAGCGCCTCGCGGAACGGCCGGCGCAGGTCCTCGTAGCCCTCGAAGCCGGCGGCGCGTGCCATGCGCACCAGGGAGTTCGCCGTCACTTCCGCCGCCTCGGCGACTTCGCGGATCGAGCTCACGCCCACGTCGTTGGGGTTGTCCAGCACATAACGCGCCGCCTTGCGCAACTGCGGGCTCATCTCCGGCAAGGCCTCCAGCAGGCGGCCTACGGCCGGGTGGTCCAGGTTCTCGGAGTCATTTTCTGGTACGTTCGTTACATTCATGATTGACTATGGTACATTCTTACCTTCACAATTGCATCAGAAAAACCATCCCGGGCGTAAGAATTTTCCCGGTGGGCCGAAGCGGCTAAGAGGAGTTGGAATGAGCCACGAGGCGCGGGCCGTCATCGTCGGTGGCGGGGTCCTGGGCGAGCGGCGCTGGGCCAAGGTGCTGGGCGAAGCAGCCTACGACCCGGCGAGCGAAAAGCCGCGCATGTGACTAAACGGAACGCCGCGGAGTAATCTGCTGCGGCCAACAGCAAGGACGCGAAACCATGAGCCCATCAGCTCCTCACAGTCCGGCGGCGAGCGCCGAAGGCCGGCAGACCCAGGCGGACTATTACGCGATGGCCGAGGCCGCCCTGCCCGGCGCCGGCCTGGGGGGCTACGCGCTGCCCGAGGACGTGCGCTTCATCATCGAGCGCGGCGCGGGCTCGCGGGTCCTCTCGGTCGATGGGGACTGGTACATCGACTACGTCGGCGGCGCCGGCGCCAACATCCTCGGCCACGCCCACCCGGCGGTGATGGCGGCCGTGCGCCCGCAGATCGAGAAGGGCCTGCACTTCTTCGGCACCCTCAACGACACGGCGGTCGAGTTGGCGGAAAAGCTGGTCGGCCTGATCCCCTGCGCCGAGCGCATCGCCTTCTCCAGCACCGGCTCGGAGGCGACCTTCTACGCCCTGCGGATCGCCCGCGCCTACACCGGCCGCCAGAAGATCCTGAAATTCGAGGGCGCCTACCACGGCAACCACGACTACGCCGCCTTCAGCCTGTTTCCCGCCCGCCCGGCGAACTATCCCGTCGCGCCCGC
>JAUVQB010000111.1 GCA_030598385.1 Alphaproteobacteria bacterium
AACGGCATTCCTTTTCGACTTGTCTCTATTGAGGGCTGTCCCGCTATTTTACAAAAGGGCAATTTATAACCACCGCTTCTGGCGCATTGCGCCACTCCTGCGCTCGTACATGAGCCTGCTCGAACACAACGAGCCGAAACATATCGCGGGGAATCGGGTGCTCGATAAGCTCGGTCAGCAAGGCAACGTTATTGGTGATCGCCCAGCAACCAAGTTTATTCACTTGCTTAGCACACACCCACCTTATGTGCTTGATTCTAATTGTAAAATAAGCAGAGAGCGCCTGCCGGAGAAACGTGTGGCGGCAAAGCTTCAGGCAAAGTGTGCGATCGATTCCTTTTTAGACCTCCTGAACGACCTGCGTCGTAAAGGACTCTACGACCGGTCGCTGATTTTCTTATTTGCCGACACGGGTGCGGGTTTGCACAGCAGCTATATCGCTCAAATTCCGAAAAAGTCTTTGTGGCGGCGACTGGTTGGCCGTGCGAACCCTATCTTTCTGGTGAAGGTGCCAGGCGCGCAAGGGGCGCTGCGAGAAAGCGTGGCGAGTATTCAGCCGTCCGACCTTGCAGCTACGGTCTGCGCAGTAACGCGACACTGTTACAGCAATGGCGGGATATCCGTATTTGACACTGTGGCCACGAGGAGGCGATCGAGGATTTTTTGGCATTACACTTGGCGCAACGAGTATTGGGTCAAATTACCCGATATTCGTGGATTCGAGCTGGAAGGACCGATCTGGGAGCAAGAATCGTGGATAAACTATACGCAAAGCGATTGGAACAGGTACTAAATGAAAACGAATCTGCGGATCCCCGCGCCCGCCTTCGAGGACGTAAACGCGGCGATCCCGGGAGAGATTGCACTAGCGCCAGATAACTGAGGCTGGGTGGAACCCGGCGAAGGCCTCGCCGCTCGCCTTCACGCTTCGGGTCTTGAAATCAGCAGCCTAAGCGGCACCCCAACAACGCCTTCCGAAAAGGGCGGCCGCCCGCGCGCACTCGCCACGCCGAGGGCCACATGAAAACCCCGCCGGGCGGCGGGGATTCGAACGGTTGGATGATCGGCCCGCCGGCTATTCCTTCATCACCTGCTCTTTGGCCGCGGCGAGACACTCATCCATCTGTTTGCGCAGGCGGTGCTCCGACATTTCGACGCCGGCGTCTTGCATGTCGCCCAGGATCTTGCGCACCAGGTCCGCGTCGCCCGGCTCCTCGAAATCCGCCGAGACGACCTCCTTGGCATAGGCCTCGGCATCGTCCTTGCCCAGGAGCTCCGCCGCCCAAAGGCCCAACAGCTTGTTGCGCCGAACCTCGACCCGGAACTGCAGATCTTGATCGTACTTGTACTTGTCCTCGAAGGCTTTCTCGCGGTCGTCGAAGGTGGTCATGGCCCGGTCCTCTCATGGCCGGGGGCGTTGCGTTGCGCACCCGGGAATGATATCGCGGACCCTGTTATAGCCGCTCGCCGCCGCAAGGAAAACCGGTCGCGGGCGCCGCTATAGAGTGGTATCCACTGGCGTGGAAGCGCACCAGCCCTCGCCGCCTCCCGTCCACCCCACAGAGTCCAATGGCATTGGGTGGACGGGAGGCGGCGTAGCCGGGCGCTTCGCGCGGGCTGGAACCGTGAGATCGAAAAGCGCCCTAGAGGCTGAACCCGCGCGGGATACGCCCTATGTGTACCCTCGTCATACTGCGCCGGCCCGGCCACGACTGGCCGCTTATTCTCGCGGCCAACCGGGATGAAATGATCGACCGCCCCTGGCAGCCGCCGGCGCGCCATTGGCCCGACCGGCCGCAGGTCCTCGCCGGCCTCGACGAGCTCGCCGGCGGCACCTGGCTCGGCCGCAACGACGACGGTGTCGTCGCGGCGGTGCTGAACCGGCGCGGCTCGCTCGGGCCCGAGGGCGGCAAGCGCAGCCGCGGCGAGCTGGTGCTGGAGGCGCTCGATCACGGCGACGCGGAGGCCGCCGCCGCTGCCCTGCTGCATCTCGACCCACGGGCCTATCGCACCTTCAACCTGGTGATCGCCGACGCCGACAACTGCTATTTGCTCAGGAACCGCGGCGAGGAGGGACCGGGGCGGATCGAGGCCGACGCGCCCCTGGCCGGGCTTTCCATGCTGACCGCAGGCGACCTCGACGACCGCACAAGCCCGCGCATCCGCACCCATCTGCCTAGGTTCCGCGAAGCCGATGCGCCCACCCCGAACCTGGAAGGAGGCGGCGACTGGACCGCCTGGCAGGACATCTTGGCGAGCCGCCATTACGACACCGAGGACGGCCCCTTCGCGGCCATGAGCCTCGTCACCGACATGGGATTCGGCACCGTCTCGTCTTCGCTCGTCGCCCTGCCGGCGGCGCCGGCGTCGTTCGGGCAACAGCCGGTCAAGCCAATTTGGATGTTCGCGCCGGATCGGCCAGATATTGCGGAATATCAAATGATTAATCTAGATTCTTAGAGCAATATATGAGCTCTGCGCCGATCCTCTCCAGATACATTGTGAGCGGCCCGGGCAGTTGCTATATGATGCCGGATGAGCCGCCGAACGGCGGAGCCTTTGTCCCGACCAGTCCCTTTGCGAGCCTCTCGCCGAACCCAGGGTGACATCATGAGACGCAGACGCATTTACGAAGGCAAGGCGAAGGTCCTGTTCGAAGGCCCCCAGCCGGGCACCCTGGTGCAGTATTTCAAGGACGATGCCAGCGCCGACAACAACCGCAAGCAAGGCGTGATCACCGGCAAGGGGGTGCTCAACAACCGCATCTCGGAATACCTCATGGTGCGGCTCGCCGAGATCGGCGTGCCGACCCATTTCATGCGCCGGCTCAACATGCGCGAGCAGCTGGTGCGCGAACTCGAGATCATCCCGATCGAGGTCGCCGTGCGCAACGTCGCGGCCGGCTCGTTCTCCACCCGCTTCGGCCTTGAGGAGGGCGCGCCGCTGCCGCGCTCGGTGGTCGAGTTCTATTTGAAGAACGACGAGTTGGGCTCTCCACTGGTCGCCGAGGAACACATCACGGCCTTCGGCTGGGCGGTCACCCAGGAAATCGACGACATGATGCAGATGGCGCTCAGGATCAACGATTTCCTTAGTGGACTGTTCCGGGGCGTCGGCGTGCGCCTGGTGGACTTCCGGCTCGAGTTCGGCCGCCTTTGGGAGGACGAGGAGCTGCGGATCGTGCTGGCCGACGAGATCAGCCCGGATTCCTGCCGGCTGTGGGACCTCGACACCGACGAAAAGCTGGACAAGGACCGCTTCGACCGGGATCTCGGCAGTGTCGAGGAGGCCTATCAGGAAGTGGCCCGCCGGCTCGGCGTGCTGCCCGAGGCCGGGCCCGTCGACATCAAGGGCCCCAAGCTGATGCAATAGGGCGTAGGCGGCGATTCGCCAGGAAAGCGGAACACAGCGATGACATCCGCACTGGCAGCCGCCTGTCGGCCGGTCATCGTGCGCCGCGCTCTTATCATGGCCGCCGTCGTCGGCCCCATCCTGACGCTGATCAACCAGGGCGATGCCTTGGTGTCGGACGTGCCTTTCAGTTTCTGGAAGGCCGGGCTCACCTTTATCGTGCCCTACCTGGTCGCAACCGTCAGCGCCGTCGCCACCCAGCGGCGCCGGGATGGCGCCCCGGTGCCGGAGCCTTGTCACGCCGACTGCGCGCCGCTAGGTTCGCCCCATCCTGCGCCACAATCTTCGCCGCAACCTTCGCCACAACCTTCTGCGGCCGGCCCGGCGCAGCGATCTGAAGGGCCAACGGGAAACCCGCCCATGAAAGCGCGCGTCCACGTCACCCTGAAACCGGGGGTCCTCGACCCCCAGGGCAAGGCCATCGCCGGCGCCCTCGCCTCGCTCGGATTCGACGGCGTGGGCCAAGTCCGCCAAGGCAAGGTGATCGACCTGGAGATCGACGGGGCCGACCAGGCAGAGGTCCGCAGCCAAGTCGAGGCCATGTGCCGCAAGTTGCTGGCCAACACGGTGATCGAGGACTACGCCATCGAGCTGGAGGCTTGAACGCCGACCTCACAGACCGAGCCGAACCCGCCATCCGCGATCTCTATTGGAAGCCCTGGGACGCGCCGGGCTGCGAACACGTCCGGGTGAGCCTGAATGCCCGTCACCGAAAACAGAGCGAGGCCGTGGTGGCCGACGGCCTGGTGCTGCTCTACCGGGATGGCCGGGCGCTGCGCTGTCACTACCGCTTGACCGCGGATGGCGCCTGGCGAGCGCGCTCCCTGGACCTGGTGGTGCAGATAGGCGGACACGAGCCGCGGGAAATCGCCTTCAACCTCACCGGCGACGGCGAAGGCCATTGGCAGGTCGACGGGGCTCTGGCGCCCGAACTCGACGGCTGCCTCGATCTCGACATCCAGGTAACGCCCTTCACCAACACCCTGCCGATTCGCCGCCTCGACCTCGCCGCCGGCGAGATCGCCGACATCCGCGCCGTCTACCTGCCGCTGCCCGATCTCGTGCCCGTTCCAGCAGAACAAAGCTACGCCGGCCTCCGGCCGCTCGGGCTTTCCGGCGGGCTCTACCGCTACGAAAGCCGGTCGAGCGGCTTTACGGCCGATCTTCCGGTTGACTCCGGCGGCTTCGTGGTGGATTACCCGGACAGCTTCCGGCGGGTTTGGTAAGCGCACTCCGTAGCTGGGAAACTTCGCGATCATGAAAGCGGCGGTCATCGTCTTCCCCGGCTCCAACTGCGACCGCGACGTCCGGGTGGCGCTGCGCCAGGCCACGGGCGATGAGCCGCTCATGGTCTGGCACAAGGACGCGGACTTCGATGCGGTCGACCTGATCGTGCTGCCGGGCGGCTTCAGCTACGGCGATTACTTACGCTGCGGCGCCATGGCGGCCCACTCGCCGGTGATGCGCGAGCTGGTCAACCGCGCCGGGCGCGGGGTGCCGCTGCTCGGCATCTGCAACGGCTTCCAGATGCTGACCGAGACCGGCCTGTTGCCCGGCGCGCTGTTGCGCAACGCCACCCTCAAGTTCGTCTGCCGCGACGTGCTGCTCCGGGTCGAGACCAGCCAGACCCTGTTCACCAGCCGCTACGAGGCCGGCCAGGTGATCCGCATTCCCGTGGCCCACGGCGACGGCAACTATTTCGCCGACGGCGACACCCTCGCCCGGCTTTACGACCGCGACCAGATCGCCTTCCGCTACTGCGACGAGTTCGCCGAACCCTCCCGGGCGGCCAACCCCAACGGCGCGCTCCACAATATCGCCGGCGTCTACAACGAGTCGAAAACCATCCTCGGCCTGATGCCCCACCCCGAGCGCCTGGCCGATCCGGCGCTGGGCGGCTGCGACGGCGCGCTCATGTTCCAAGGCCTGGTCGAGGCGCTCTCGTGAAGGCCCAAGCCCAGACACCCGAAGTCACCCAGGAGACCGCCGCCGAGCACGGCCTCTCCCCCGATGAGTACGCCCGGGCGATCGAGATCCTCGGCCGCACGCCGAACCTGCTGGAGCTCGGCATCTTCTCGGTCATGTGGTCGGAGCACTGCTCCTACAAGTCCTCGAAAAAATGGCTGAAGACGCTGCCCACCGAGGGACCGCAGGTGATCCTGGGGCCGGGCGAGAACGCCGGGGTGGTCGACATCGGCGAGGGCCTCGCGGCCGTCTTCAAGATGGAGAGCCACAACCACCCCTCCTTCATCGAGCCCTACCAGGGCGCGGCGACCGGGGTCGGCGGCATCCTGCGCGATGTCTTCACCATGGGCGCGCGGCCGGTGGCCAACCTCAACGCGCTTAGGTTCGGCGACCCTGGCCACCCCAAGAC
>JAUVQB010000511.1 GCA_030598385.1 Alphaproteobacteria bacterium
GAGCCGACCCCCGAGGAGCTCGCCGAGCGCCTGGTCATGCCCCTGGAGAAGGTGCACAAGGTCCTCAAGATCACCAAGGAGCCGATCTCCCTCGAAAAGCCGATCGGCGACGAGGAGGACAGCCACCTGGGCGATTTCATCGAGGACAAGAACGCAGTCATCCCGCTCGATGCGGCGATCCAGGCGAACCTGCGCGAGACCACCACGCGGGTGCTCGCCAGCCTGACCCCCCGCGAGGAGCGGGTCTTGAGGATGCGCTTCGGGATCGGCATGAACACCGACCACACCCTGGAAGAGGTCGGCCAGCAGTTCTCGGTCACCCGCGAGCGCATCCGTCAGATCGAGGCCAAGGCGCTCCGCAAGCTCAAGCACCCGAGCCGCTCGCGCAAGCTGCGCAGCTTCCTCGATACGTGATCGCTGATTGGCTGTCTTTGAAGGCGCCGGCCGTTCAGCCTTCCGGCGGCCCCTTCAGTTCGACGGTGTTGCCGTCCGGGTCTTCGATATAGATCGAGGGGCCCTGGCCCTCGGCGCCGTAGCGGCGCGCCACCTCGCCCATTGCGATGCCGTGGGCCTCGAGGTGGGCCCGAAGGGCCTCCGGGTCGAAAGGCACGATCGCAAGCGCAAAATGGTCCACGTTCCGGCCGTCCGAACCGGGCGGTGCGCCGCCCATGCGGCCGAGCTCGCTCTCCACCGGCACGAGATCGATCAGGGACCGGCCGGCACGCAGCTGATAGAGACCGAAGTCCTCGAGGCTGCGCTCGAGGGCGCAACCCAGCACATCGCGGTAGAAGGCGAGGGCGCGATCGATGTCGCGTACCCGCAGCACCACATGATCGAGGCCGAGTACCTGGAAGGTCATCTTTCCACTCCCCTTATTGCCCTTACTCTGCCGCCAGCTCGTCGGTTTTCGCCGAAATCCTGGCCAGCAGGCCGTCGACGCCGTCCTCTTTCAAGATGCTGTTGTATTCCGAGTGCTTGGTGGCGATTTCGCTGATGATGCCGTCGAGGAATACGTCGACGATCCGCCAGCGGCCGTCGAAGTCGCGCAGGAGATAGTCGATCGCGACCGCCTCGCCGCTGCTCTTGAACAGGCGGTTGCGGACCAAGGCTCCCCCGCGGGGCTGTTCGATCGTCTCCCCGACCTCGAAGCTCTCGCCGTTGTAGCCGTTGAAGCGGACGGCGTAGGTCGTGATGCTCATGCGCGCAAAGGCCTCCGCCAGCCGGGCTTTTTGCTCCGGGGCCAGATCGCGCCAGTGGCGGCCGGCAGCGACTCGCGCCATGACGGGGAAGTGAAAGGCCGCCATTAACACCTGGGCGAGGCGATCGTAGCGGCCCTGGAAGGCCAGGGCGCCCGCCTCCCGCATGGCGCCGATCAGGGCCTCGTTCACCGCCGCGACCACGGCCGCGGGCTCCGCCTGCAAAAGGCCGTCCTGTTGGGCCAGTCCCGGCCGGGCCAGGAGCATTAGCAGGATCAAGGCACCTGCGAGTCCGGTTGCTTTCATGGGCTTTGGCAC
>JAUVQB010000410.1 GCA_030598385.1 Alphaproteobacteria bacterium
CGGTCCTCGCGAACTACCGAAACGCCAGATTGGCCAGTAGCGCCTTGGCCGAGGGCAAGCTCGAGGAAGCCGAGTCCCTGATTCGAACGGCGGTCGGTACGCCGACCAGGGCCGACGCCTATCCGCGGCTTGTCTTCTCGCAGCTGCGCGCGCAGCAAGGCGACGTTGGCAAGTCCTACCGCAATCTGGAGATCGCGTCCGACGGGCCGGAGCCCGCCTTCGTCGTGTACAACCTGATGATCAAGTCGCAGCTCGCCGGCGGCCGGGCGGAGGAGGCCGTGCGCCTAGTCGACAAAGCCGCCCAGCGTCTCGGCGAACCGCCAAACCTCTATCCTTACCAGATCGCGATTCTCATCGGCGCCGAGAAAAAGGCCGAGGCGCTCGCGCTATTCGGCAAGTGCAAGCTCAGCTACCCCGATCTGGCGCCCGAGTGCAATCGGGCCCTGGGCGGCCTGCAGGCGGTCGCAGCCGACGACGGCGAGGCGGAAGAGGGCGGCTCGGCGGCGGACAAGCTGCTCGGCGGCCAGGTCGAGGGCACCACGAAGGCGCTGACGACGGGGTTCGGGAACCAGTGAGCCTGTTGGGCTCTGGAGACCTATCGCGTTTCCGCCGTACCGCTTGGTTTATTGACAAGCATGTGCCGCTGGAAGGCCGGATAGAGGACTGCCAGCCAAAGTAAAGGAGCGGCTCGGAATCAACTTGCGTGAGCAGTCGCCGCCTCACTCCCGAACCGTCACCTTCACGTAGGAGCCCGGGGCGTCCTCGATGGCCTTCAGCTTGCCGGTGCCGGGCGTGCGCGCCTTGACCTTGGGCCCGGCCCGGCGGGCCACCCACTTGGCCCAATCCGGCCACCAGGAGCCAGGCACTTCCTCGGCACCCTTCAGCCAGGCGAAGGGGGTCTTCAGCACGTCCGCGTTGGTCCAGTGGGAATACTTGCCGGCGGCGGGCGGGTTGACGACGCCGGCGATATGGCCGGAGGCGGCCAGCACGAAACGCACGGGCCCGGAGAAGATCTGGGTGCCGGCGTAGGTCGAGGCCCAGGGCGCGATGTGGTCCTCGCGGGTCGACAGGAAATAGGCCGGCGTCTTGATTTGCGTGAGGTCGATCGGCACGCCGTCGAGCTCTATGCCGTTTGGGCCGCCCGGCTCGATCAGCTTGTTGTCCTGGTACATGGACCGCAGGTAGAAGCTGTGCATGGCGGCCGGCATGCGCGTGGAATCCGCGTTCCAGTAAAGTAGATCGAAGGGGAAGGGGTTCTTGCCGAGCAGGTAGTTGTTCACCACGAAGGACCAGATGAGGTCGTTGGCGCGCAGCATGTTGAAGGTGGTGGCCATCGCCGAGCCGTCGAGGTAGCCGCGCTCGCTCATTCGCTCCTCGAGAGCCGTGATCTGCTCCTCGTCGATGAAGACCTCGAGCTCGCCGGCCTCCTCGAAGTCGATCATGGTGGCGAGGAACGTCGCGCTCTTGATGCGGTCGTCCTCTCTCGCCGCCAGGTAGCCCAGGGTGCAGGCGAGCAGGGTCCCGCCCAGGCAGTAGCCGATGACATTGGCCTCGCGCTCTCCGGTCGCCTTTTCCATCGCGTCGAGCGCCGCCAGCGGCCCCTTCATCATGTAATCTTCGAACCCGGCGCCGGCGAGCTCCTCGTCCGGATTGACCCAGGAGATGACGAAGACCGTATGCCCGCGGTCGACGGCCCATTTGATGAAGGAGTTCTTCTCGCGCAAATCGAGGATATAGAACTTGTTGATCCAGGGCGGAATGATCAAGAGCGGCCGCTTGAAGACCTTGTCCGTGGTGGGGGTGTATTGCAGGAGCTGGATCAGCTCGTTCTGATAGACCACCTTGCCCGGCGTGAGGGCGATGTTGACGCCGACATCGAAGGCCTCGTAGTCGGTCATCTTGATGTCAAGCCGGCCCTGGCCCCGGTCCAGGTCGTCGAGCAGGTTCCGCAGGCCTTTGACCAGGTTTTCGCCGCCGGATTCGAGCGTTGCCCGCAACACTTCCGGGTTGGTCATGAGGAAGTTGGACGGCGCCATGGCATCGACGAATTGGCGGGTGTAGAAATCGACCTTCTTGGCGGTCTTGTCGTCGAGGCCCTCGATGCCTTCGACCGTGGCTTGCAGCCAGCGCGCCGTCAGCAGATA
>JAUVQB010000403.1 GCA_030598385.1 Alphaproteobacteria bacterium
GACGGTCGCCGATCCGCTTGGAGAAGTCGGCCAGGCGCTCTTCCACCGCCTTGGAAAGCGCGCGCTCCTGGGCCTGCATTTGCTCGGCCAGGCGGGCCTGAACCGCGGCCTGGCTCTCGGCCATTTGGGCGAGGCGCCCGGAGACCTCCTGGATGTCCGACCGGGCATCATCGTTACCGGCGCCGCGGCGGCGGCTCATGAGCAGCAGCGCCAGCATCAGGCCGAGGCCGAAGGCGGCGGCGATGACGATGATCAGGCTGAGGTCCATGGGACGGTTCGTTGGCGTAATTGGCGGCGACCGGCGGAGTCCGACTCGGGTGCGGCCAATCTAGCATGGCGGAAGGCCGCCTGGCAGCCGCTACGGAACGGGCGAGGTGAGGAAATTCACGCCCCGCTACCGCGCTTGCGGCCCAGGCCGGCCGCTTGACGCCGTTCCCGGAAGCCCTTAGGTAACCGTCTAGAGCGGTTCTAAGAAAAACCAGAGCGACGGCAGGCAACGCAGCGAAAATGGCGATCCGTCCGATCATAATCGCGCCCGATCCGCGCCTCAAGAAACGCGCGGCGCCGGTCGAAGCGGTCGACGCCGAGACCCGCCGGCTGATGGACGACATGCTGGAGACCATGTATGCGGCGCCGGGCGTCGGCCTTGCCGCGCCCCAGGTGGGGGTCCCCAAACGGGTCATCGTGGTCGATGGCGCCCGCAAGAACGAACCGCCGGAACCGCTCTTTCTCGCCAATCCGGAACTGCTGTGGGTCGGCGAGGAAGAAAACACCTACGAGGAGGGCTGCCTCTCGCTGCCCGACCAGTTCGCCGACGTGGTCCGCCCGGAGGCCTGCCGCGTCCGTTACCTGGACCGGGACAACGAGACCCGGGAGATCGCGGCCGAGGGCATCCTCGCCACCTGTATCCAGCACGAGATGGACCACTTGGAGGGCCTGCTGTTCGTCGATCACATCTCCGCCCTTAAGCGCAGCATCATCCTGCGCCGGCTCACCAAGCAGAAGAAGGCCGACAAGTCGGACGTCTGGATCCCCAAACTGCGGACGGCGGGCGCCACGGTGGCGGGGTTGGCGGACGAAGAGGAGCCCGCGCGTGCCCTTTGACCCAAGCCCGCTCTAGCGGAGCCCGTGCCGCGAACCGCGCCATGCCGGGCCTGCGCCTCGCCTTTATGGGAACACCGGACTTCGCCGTCCCCAGCCTGGTCGCCCTGGCCGAGGCCGGCCATGAGATCGCCTGCGTCTACAGCCAACCCCCTCGGCCGGCCGGGCGCGGCCACAAGGAACGGCCGAGCCCCGTGCAGCGCCTGGCCGAGGCCCGCGGCTGGCCCCTGCGCACCCCGGCCAGCCTGAAGGAACCCGAGGCCCAGGCAGCGTTCGCCGATTTGGGCCTGGACGCCGCCGTGGTGGTGGCCTACGGCCTGATCCTGCCCAAGGCCATCCTGGACGCCCCACGCCTCGGCTGCCTCAATGCCCACGCCTCGCTGCTGCCGCACTGGCGCGGCGCGGCACCGATCCAGCGTGCCATCCTGGCTGGCGACGCGGAAAGCGGCGTCACCATCATGCAGATGGACGAAGGCCTCGACAGCGGCGCGATCCTGCTCCAGCAAGCCGTGTCGATCGGGCCGGCGACCACCGCCGACGCCCTGCACGACGAGCTGGCCGCCCTTGGCGCGGCGCTCGTCGTCGAGGCTCTGGACGGCCTCGCGGCCGGGGCGCTCGCGGGCCACGCCCAGGACGAGTCCGGGGTCTCATACGCCGACAAGCTCACCCGCGACGAAGGCCGCCTCGACTGGTGCCGGCCGGCGGCCGAGCTGGCGCGCCAGGTGCGGGCGCTGACGCCCTGGCCCGGCGCTTTCGCGGAGCTGCCCGGCGGCGGCCGGCTCAAGGTCCTGCGGGCCGAGGCGGTCGAGCGCGGCTCCGGCGCGCCGGGCGAGGTGCTGGACGCGGCCCTGACCGTCGCCTGCGGCGTGGGCGCGCTGCGCCTGATCGAGGTCCAGAAAGCCGGTAAGGCGCCGGTGAAGGGCGCCGCCTTCCTGCGCGGCGCGCGACTTGCCGCCGGCGCCGTCCTGCCGTCCGGGGCCGGGCCGTGACCCGCTTCAAGCTGGTGCTGGAGTACGACGGCGGCCCCTTCGTCGGCTGGCAGCGCCAGGACAACGGGCCGAGCGTGCAACAGGC
>JAUVQB010000477.1 GCA_030598385.1 Alphaproteobacteria bacterium
GGCTCCAGCCGGCAATCGCTCAGCGTCACCAGGGAGTCCGGATTGAGGTCGTCGAGGACGTCGCCTTCCGCGCCCCCACCGGCGCCCGGGTTCGGGCGGGCGAAGAGGTGGTCGTAGAGCCGCACTTCGGCCGGGACGGCGTGGGCCGCCGAGACCCAGTGCAGGGTTGCCTTCACCTTGCGGCCGTCGGGCGCGTTGCCGCCGCGGGTCGCCGGATCATAGGTGCAGCGCAGCTCGACGACCTCGCCCGAGGCGTCCTTGACGGCTTCCCGGCAGGTCAGGAAATAGGCGTAGCGCAGCCGCACCTCGCGGCCCGGCGCCAGGCGGAAGAACTTTTTGGGCGGGTCTTCCATGAAGTCCTCGCGCTCGATGTAGAGTTCGCGCGAGAAGGGGACCTTGCGGCGGCCGGCGGCTTCGTCCTCGGGATTGTTGACGGCCTCCAGCTCCTCGCTCTCGCTTTCCGAATAGTTCTCGATCACCACCTTCAGCGGCCGCAAGACGGCCATGCGGCGCTCGGCGGTCTTGTTGAGCAGTTCGCGCACGCAGTGCTCGAGCAGCGCCACCTCGACCACGTTGTGAGCTTTGGCGATGCCGATCCGCCCGGCGAAGTCGCGCAGGGCCGCCGCCGGCACGCCGCGCCGCCGAAGCCCGCAGAGGGTCGGCATGCGCGGGTCGTCCCAGCCCCTTACGTGGCCCTCCTGCACCAGTTGGATCAGCCGCCGCTTGGAAAGCACCGTGTAGGTCAAGTTGAGGCGCGCGAACTCGTACTGATAGGGCCGCGAGGGCACCGGCAGGTTCTCGATCAGCCAGTCGTAAAGCGGCCGGTGATCCTCGAACTCCAGGGTGCAGAGCGAGTGGGTGACGCCCTCGATGGCGTCCGACTGGCCGTGGGCGAAGTCGTAGGTCGGATAGATGCGCCAGTCCGTTCCGGTGCGCGGATGGGCCGCGTGCAGGATGCGGTAGAGCACCGGGTCGCGCAGATTGATGTTGCCCGAGGCCATGTCGATCTTGGCCCGCAAGACCCGCTCGCCCTCCGGGAATTCGCCCGCGCGCATGCGGCGGAACAGCGCCAGGCTTTCCTCGGCCGGGCGGTCGCGGTAGGGGCTATTCGTGCCCGGCTCGGTGAGCGTGCCCCGGTGGGCGCGGATCTCCTCGGGCGAAAGGTCGTCGACATAGGCCTTGCCCTCGCGGATCAGGTGTTCGGCCCAGTCGTAAAGCTGCTCGAAGTAGTCGGAGGCGAAGTAGAGGTGCTCGCCCCAATCGAAGCCGAGCCAGCGGACGTCCTCTTGAATCGCCTCGATGTACTCGTGCTCTTCCTTGGTCGGGTTGGTGTCGTCGAAGCGCAGGGTGCAATAGCCGGCGAACTCCTCGGCCACGCCGAAGTTCAGGCACATGGACTTGGCATGGCCGATATGGAGATAGCCGTTGGGCTCCGGCGGGAAGCGTGTGATCACCCTTGTCACGCGGCCGGCGGCGAGATCCGCTCGGACGATGTCGCGGATGAAGTCGCGCGTGGCGTCTTCGTCGGCTGACGTGGCGGCTGGCGCCGCGGCGGGTCCGGCTTCGCTCATGGTAGGGGCATTCTGTGGCTGTCGCTGTGAACTTCGGTGGCGGGATGGGTTCTGTCTGCCAGAAAAGCCGGTTCAGGCCAAGGCCGGGCGTGGCTCACGAGGGACCGCAGGCGCGCCTCTTGCGGTCTTCGTGGTGAACACCCGGCCGCCCTGTGCGAGAGGGCCGCCA
>JAUVQB010000168.1 GCA_030598385.1 Alphaproteobacteria bacterium
CCCTCGTCATTCACTGCTATGCCGGCGTCAGCCGCTCGACCGCCGCCGCCCTGATCGTGCTGTGCTGCTACAACCAGGGCCGCGAGCGCGAGGCCGCCCACCTGCTGCGCCAAAGGGCGCCGCACGCCTACCCGAACCAGCGCATGATCGCGCTGGCCGACGATCTCTTGGGGTGGGGCGGGCGCTTGCCGGAGGCCGTGGACACCATGCCCGCGCCCGATTTCCTGGCGCCCTTGAAGTCAGTCGAGCTGCCGGCGCAGCTCGACTGACGGTCCAACAAACGGAGGCCGGTCAGAGGGTCCGGCAGGCCTGGTCGAAGGCGTGCCGGGGCGCGCGCGGGTGGAGGCTCTCGGCGTCGCCATAACCCAAGTTGCAGAGGAAATTGGAGCGGATTGTTGAATCCGCAAAGAAAGTTTCATCGACTAAGCTGTAGTCGAAGCCGGACATGGGGCCGCAATCGAGGCCCAAGGCGCGCGCGGCGATCATGAGATAGGCGCCCTGCAGCGAGCCGTTGCGGAACGCCGTGACCTCGGCCAGGGCCGCGTCGTCGCCGAAGGTCTTGCCGGCCCCCTTCATGTGCGGCGTCAGCCAATCCATGTCTTCGTAGAAGGCAAGGTCGTGCCCGACGATGGCGCAGACCGGGGCGGCCATGGTCTTGGCCACGTTGCCCGTGTCCAAGGCGGGCTTCAGGCGCTCTTTGGCCTCGTCGCTCTTGACGAAGACGAGGCGTCCCGGACAGCAGTTGCCGCTGGTCGCACCCATTCTCGCGAGCTCCCACATCCGGTGCAGCGTTTCATCGCTCACCTCGCGCGCCTGCCAGCCGCGAAACGTCCGCGCCTCGCGAAAAATCAGGTCGAGGCTGTCGCTATCGAGGCTTTGAATACGTTCTTTGAGGCCGGCCACCGCCGCCCGTGCAGTTGTCGTGGCTTCATCCATTGCAACCTCTCCGCCGGGATCCCTTCGGTCGCCAATTGGTAGCAGGTGCGGCCGTCTCGGTCATGTGCCGATCGTGCCGAAAATCCCAATCGATTCCCAGGGCGGCAAATGTTAGCCTTTTTTGGCGAATTCGATGCGGCGGCGGCCCAAAAGGCGCATTCGCGGCCGATCCGGAGGGGGCGCGGGGGATGGCGAACGATAGCCCATTGGAAGCGGTCTTGAAGCGCGACCGGCTGGTCGTGATTGGCGGCCTGGCCGGCGTGGTCGTGCTCGCCTGGGTCTATATCCTGCTGGGCTCCGGCATGGACATGAGCGCCTTGGAGATGACGCGCATGTCCGAGCCCGCCGGCCTCGGTGACTCCTCCGGCATATCCTCCGGCATCTCCTCCGGCATGTCCTCCGATGGCGGGGCCATGTCGGAGATGATGGACTTGGCCATGGACGCCATGCAGCCCGTGGCCTGGACCGCCGGTACCGCGGTCCTCATGTTCTTCATGTGGTGGATCATGATGGTGGCGATGATGCTGCCCAGCGCCGCGCCCATGATCCTGCTGTTCGCGGCCGTCAACCGCAAACAGCGCCGCGCCGGCTCGCCCTACACCCCGACCGGGATCTTCGCCTTCGGCTACCTCGCCGTGTGGGGCTTCTTCAGCCTCATGGCGGCGGCCGCGCAATGGGGCCTCGAGCGCTCGGAGCTCCTGTCCTCAATGATGGTGGGCACCAGCGTCGTCCTGGGCGCCCTGCTCCTCATCGCGGCGGGTGTCTGGCAACTGACCCCGCTCAAGCACGCCTGCCTGAAGCACTGCCGCTCGCCGATCCACTTCCTGTCTCACCACTGGCGCAAGGGGCGCCTGGGCGCCTTCCGCATGGGCGTCGAGCACGGCGCCTTCTGCCTCGGCTGCTGCTGGTTCCTCATGGCGCTGTTATTCTACGGCGGCGTGATGAACCTCTATTGGATCGTTGGCCTGGCGCTCTTCGTGCTGCTCGAGAAGGTCCTGCCGGGCGGCCACCGGCTCGGCGGCGTGGCCGGCGTGGGGTTGGTCGCCTGGGGCGGCCTGCTGCTCGCCGGGTCGCTTTAGATCGGGGGGCCGACTGCCGTCCGCACCGCCTACTCCGGCAGGCCGGCGCGCACCAGCGCGCGGATTTCGCGTTCGGCCACGGAGGGATTCTTGTGGGGCGGCCAGCGGGTCCACTTGCGTACGGAGAACTGCGGATAGTCCCTGAGGACCGCCGCCGCCTCGGCCCGCGCCTTGATCATGCGCCGCATTTCGCTGTAGGTGGCAACCAGCTCGATGCGTTGGACTAACGACGGCGGCTCGCCGGCCCGCGTGGCCTCGAGCCAGGCCAGGGCCTCGGCAGGGCGCCCCGCCAGCCGCTGCGCGCGGCCAAGGCTCCAGCGGTACCAGTCGGGATAGTAAGGGCTGAGACGCATGGCGCGTTGAATTAGGCCGATGGCGCGCTGGTAGTCCGAGGTATAGGTGAGGCCGTCCCCCAGGAGTGCGACCACATCGGCCCCGTTGGGGCTCAACTCGACGCCGCGTTCGAACAGCTCGATGGCTTTGTCGTGATCGCCTTTGATGAGGCTCAATTCGCCCAGGATCGCATAGGTGCGTGGTCGGGTCGGGTCGAGCGCAATGGCCTTTTCCGCATACGCCACCGCACGTTCGAGAGATGCCTCCGGCGACGCGCTCCAGCCGAAGCGGGCATCAAGGAAATAGGTCCACGCCAGCCCGGCCCAGGCGCCGGCATAGTTCGGATCGAGGCCGGTCGCCCGGCGGTAAAGGCCGCGGGCGCGGACGTTGTCCTCGCGGGTCAGACGGCGCAAAAGCTTGAGCCCATTGCCCGACAGCATCCAGGCCTCGAGGTTCTGGGTCCCGTGCTGGAAGGCGATGCGCTCCTGCTCGCCCTCGGTCATTTGAACCTGCAGGGCGGTCACGATCTCCTGGGTGATTTCGTCCTGCAGTTCGAAGACTTCCTTGATTTCGCGGTCGTAACGCGCGGCCCAGATCTGCTGGGCCTGCACGGCATCGATCAGGCGCGTGCTGACCCGCACTTGACCGCTCGACCACTGGATACTGCCGAGCAGGAGATAACGGACCCCGAGCTCCCTGGCCGCCTTGGGCAGATCGATCGGCGTCTCGATCTGGGTGGCGGTGCCCGGCGCGATCACGAACATCTCCGACATGATCGAAAGAGCGTCGGTGATCCCGCCGGTGATGCCGTCGGAAAGATCGGCCTGTTCGGGATTGTCGCCGAGCGTTTCGAAGGGCAGCACCGCGATCGAAGGTTTCTTGGGCAAAGGAAGGGCCATTTCCGTTGGCCGAACCGGTGCAAATCGGGGACCCTCGTCTCCGGGCAGAAAGACCAGCCAGATCACCCCTCCCATCACCGCAAGCGCACCGGCGGCCCCCACAATCACCCAGGCCAGGCCCTGGCGGGCGCCGGATAGAATGGCGTGCAGCAAGTCGAGAGACCGCCGCCAGGTCATGAGGAGGGTCAGCCACAGGCGCTTGGCCGCAACGATGCCTTCGGATTGGGCCCGGCCCGTCGCCATGGAGACCTCGGCGACCAGTGCCGCGACCGGGGCCTGTGGCGGCCCGTTTTCACCGGTTTCCGCGCTTTCCTGGGCGGACTCATAGGATTGCGAGCGGATCTCGTCGAACAGGCGCCTGGTCTCCGCCTCGGGCTCGGCGCCCAATTCGTCGCGCAAGGTCTCTTCGCAAACCTGATACTGGCGCAGCGCCGCGGCGCGGCGGCCGTGCTCCACCAGCAGGCGCATCAACAGGCGATGGGCCGGCTCGTGCAGCGGATCGAGCAGCAAGAGGCGTTGGCAGGCCTCGACCGCCGCCTCTCCTTCGCCCGACCCGGCCCGTTGATCGGCCAGCGCCCCCAAGGCCTCCACGGCCAAATTGCGGAACCGGGGGCGCTCGGCGCGCAACCAGACCTCGAACTCCTCGGAGCGGACGTTGAGGTCCTCGAGCAAGTCTCCGCCGTAGAGCTCCATCGCCCGCTCGAGCGCCTCGCGCGAGCCTGCCGCAACCGCGTCCGCGAAGCCCAAGGCATCGATCTCGACGTCCCCGGCGTCGAAGGTGAGACCCTCGTCGTCGGCCAGCAGGACGGAGTCCGCGGCGCTACCGAGATCCTTACGCAAGGTGAGGACGCATTGGCGCAGGCTGTGGCGCGCCCGGTCGTCCGGCCGGTCGCTCCACAGCAGCATCGCCAGCTTGTCGCGGCTGTGGCGCTGGCCCGCCGTCAGCGCGAGATATGCGATAAGCGCCTGGCCCTTCTTGCTGGCAATGGAAAGGGGATCGCCGGCCTCGCTCTCAGCCCGGAAGTGACCCAGAAACTGGAGCTTGAGACAGGCCATTGAGTTCCCCATCAAGGCTGTGCGCGAACTGCCGCCACGGCACCCCGGCGCAACACCCCCAAGTCGCCCATTCAACCGGTCATACCCCGGACGCGCGGGCCAGATTTGGCGCAGATTTGACAGTGTAACCCAATTTGACGGTGTTTTGACGCATTTTTGCCGTTGGAACGGCCCTCGAGCGG
>JAUVQB010000464.1 GCA_030598385.1 Alphaproteobacteria bacterium
GCCTCGCGGGTCATGCCCTTGTGCAGGATCAGGGTCTCGTTGATCTGCTTTTCCACCCGGTGCAGCGGGTTCAGCGAGGTCATCGGCTCCTGAAAGATCATGGCGATTGCATCGCCGCGCACGTCGCGGAGCTTGGCCTCGGAGGCGCCGACTACCTCCTCGCCGCGGAACCGGATCGAGCTGCCGGCGCCGTGACTGGCGACCGGGTAGGGCAGTAGCTGCAGCACCGAGAGGGCGGTCACCGACTTGCCCGAACCGCTCTCGCCGACCAGCGCCAGGGTCTCGCCCCGGTCGATGTCGAAGCTGACGGCGCTGACCGCGGGCACGTCCTGGCTCTCCACCCGGAAGCTGACCCCCAGGTTGCGGACCTGCAGCAGCGCGCCCTTGCCGGTTTCGGTCATGATCGGCCGCCTCCTCCCGCCCCGGGTGCCCCGGCCGCCCCGGATGTTTGGGCCGCCCCGGTTGATTGGGCCGGCGTGGGCGTCCTATCGCCTTCTCGATCTCCCGCGGCGCCCGGTTCCGGCGGCGGCGCGCCGGCGATCAGCTTGCGCGGGTCGAGCGCGTCGCGCACCGCCTCGCCGATGAAGATCAGCAAGCTCAGCATGACCGCGATGGTGAAGAAAGCGGTGAGGCCGAGCCACGGCGCCTGCAGATTCGCCTTGCCCTGGGCCAGGACCTCGCCGAGCGAGGCCGAGCCCGGCGGCAGGCCGATGCCGAGAAAGTCGAGGGAGGTCAGCAGGGTGACCGAGCCGGCCAGGGTAAACGGCATGAAGGTAATGGTGGCGACCAGGGCATTGGGCAGCACGTGGCGGAACATGATCACCAGGTTGGAGACTCCGAGGGCGCGGGCGGCGCGGACATAATCGAAGTTGCGGGCGCGCAGGAATTCGGCGCGCACCACGCCGACGAACCCCATCCAGCTAAACAGCAGCAGGAGGCCGAGCAGCCACCAGAAGTTGGGCTCGACGATGCTGGCCATAATGATCAGCAGATAGAGGATCGGCATGCCACCCCAAATCTCGATGAAGCGCTGAAACAGGAGGTCGAGCCAGCCGCCGAAAAAACCCTGCATGGCGCCCGCCGAAACGCCGATCGCGGCGGAGATGACGGTCAAGACAAAGCCGAACAGCACCGATATGCGGAAGCCGTAGATGAGGCGCGCCACCACGTCGCGGGCCTGGTCGTCCGTGCCTAGCCAATGTTCACCGCCGGGAGGTGCGGGCGCGGGCTCCGGCAGGTCCCAGGCCACGGTGCGGTGGTTGTAGCGCACGATCGGCCAGATCATCCAGCCGTCCCTCTCGATCAATTGCTTGACGTGAGGGTCGCGAAAATCGGCCTCGGTCTCGAAGTCGCCGCCGAAGGTGGTTTCCGGATAGGCCGCGAAGGCGGGGAAGTAGATTTCGCCTTGGTAGGAGACGATGAAGGGTTTGTCGTTGGCGACGAACTCGGCGAACAGGGCCACGATGAAGAGCGTCAGGAAAATCCACAGCGACCAGTAGCCGCGCTTGTTGGCGCGGAAATTGCGCAGCCGCCGCTGGGTGAGCGGCGAGAGCTCGCGGCCGAGGAAACGCGTGCCGCCGCCGGGCGCAGAGGGCGTGGGGGCCGCGCTCACCTAGACCTCCCGGCTCTCGAAGTCGATCCGAGGATCGATCACGGTGTACATGAGATCGCCGATCAACCCCATCAGCAGGCCGAGCAGAGAGAAGAAATAGAGGGTCCCGAACATCACCGGGAAGTCGCGCGCGAAGGCCGCCTCGAAGCCAAGCAGGCCGAGGCCGTCGAGCGAGAAGATGATCTCGATCAGC
>JAUVQB010000356.1 GCA_030598385.1 Alphaproteobacteria bacterium
AACGGGCGCTCCAGCGCGAGGGGCACCGGGTCCAGGTCCTGAACGGCGGCAACTCCGGCGATACGACGGCCGCCGGCCTGGCGCGGCTCGATTGGGCGCTGGCGGACCGCCCGGACCTGGCGATCGTAGAGCTGGGCGCGAACGACGGCCTGCGCGGGATCGACCCGGGCGAAACCTACCGGAATTTGGACGCAATTTTGAAACGGCTGAAGGCCGAGGGCATCGCCGTCCTGCTCGCCGGGATGCTGGCCCCGCGCAATCTGGGCACCGACTACACCGACGCCTTCGATGCCGTCTTTCCGCGCCTCGCCGAGGTGCACGGGGTGGCGCTCTATCCCTTTTTCCTCGATGGTGTGGCGATGCGGCCGGAGCTGAACCAAGCTGACGGAATCCACCCCAACGCGGCGGGCGTGGCGCTGATGGTCGAGCGCATTCTGCCGTCGGTGGTGCGTCTCATCGACGCGCTCGCCGAGAGCCGGGGAGCCGAGGCGGCGGATGGCTGAGTCGGGAGCCTTGAGCGGGCCGGACGGCGCCTTCCGGGCCGCCTATGGGGCGGGCGACGGCTGGCAGGACTCTCTCCAAGCCTGCCTCGACGCGCTCGCCACGCCGCCCGAGGGCGCCAATCTGGGGCTGGTCTACACGACCGACGTGCTGGCGGATCACCTGAGCGATATCGTCGCGCGGTTGCGCGCCGCGACCGGCATCCAGGATTGGCTGGGCACCGTCGGCACCGGCGTCTCCGCCTGCGGGCTGGAGCTGCACGACCGGCCGGCCGTGGTGCTGCTGGTCGGCGCGGTTCCGGCCGAAGCCTTCCGGATCATCGAGCCGGTCAGCGAAAGCTTGGGCGCATTCGAGGCCCAGCACGGGCGCTGGATTGCGGAGCGCTCGCCTTATTTCGGCATCGTCCACGGCGATCCGCGCACCGCCGGTTTGGCGGACCTCGTAGCGGGCCTATCCGCGTTGAGCGCCTCGTTCCTGGTGGGAGGCCTCAGCGCCTCGCGCGGCGAGATGTGGCAGGTCGCCGGCGAGGTGGCGCAAGGCGGCCTTTCCGGTGCGCTGTTCGCGCCCGACATCAAGGTGGTGACGGGCTTGACCCAGGGCTGCACGCCCATCGGGCCGCGCCGCGTGGTCACCAAGGCGGAGAGCAATGTCGTCAAAACGATCGACGAACGGCCGGCCGCGGAGGTGTTCATCGAGGACATCGGCGAACTGCTCGCGAGAGACCTGCGCCGCATCGGCGGCTATGTCTATGTCGCTTTCCCGATCGCCGAATCCGACACCGGCGATTATCTGGTGCGCAACCTCACCGGAATCGACACGCAGGAGGGTTGGCTGGGTGTCGGCCATCACGTCGTCGCCGGCGACCGGATTCAGTTCTGCCGGCGCGACCACAATGCCGCGGTCAAGGACCTGAAACGCATGCTGACCGACGTGAAGCGGCGCAGCGACGGCGCGCCGCGGGCGGGACTTTACTACGCCTGTGTGGCCCGGGGGCCGAATCTCTTCGGTAGCCAGTCGGAAGAGCTGAAGCTGATCCGCGATGAGCTCGGCGACTTTCCGCTGGTCGGATTCTTCGCCAACGGCGAGATCTCGCACGACCGCCTTTACGGCTACACCGGGGTGCTCGCGCTCATCCTGTGAGCCGCTCCACCTTCAAGATTTAAGAACGAGAGGGGACGCCAATGGAGTATCGGCGACTGGGCCGCAGCGATATCGAGGTCAGCATTATCTGCCTGGGCTCCATGACCTGGGGCGAGCAGAACAGCGAGGCCGAGGGCTTCCAACAGATGGACTTCGCGGTCGACCGGGGGATCAATTTCATCGACACGGCCGAGATGTATGCGTCCCCGCCGCGGCGCGAGACCTGCGGCCGCTCCGAGGAGATTATCGGCAACTGGCTCGCCGCCCGCGGCGGCCGCGACGGAATCGTCCTGGCCACCAAGGTCACCGGCCCGTCGGGCGGGCTCGACTACATACGGGGCGAGCCGACGCGGCTCGACCGGCGGCAGATCGCCGAGGCCATCGAGGGCAGCCTGCGGCGGCTCAAGACCGACTACGTGGACCTTTACCAGCTCCATTGGCCGGACCGGCCGGTCAAGGCCTTCGGTCAATTGGGCTATGAACACTGTGAGGGCGAGGAAATCCCGCCCGAAGAAACCTTGGAGGCCCTGTCGGAGCTGGTCAGGGCCGGCAAGGCGCGCAGCGTCGGCCTGTCGAACGAGACGCCGTGGGGCGTCATGCGGTTCCTCGCCCTGGCGGAGGCCGGCCGGGGGCCGCGCATGGTCTCGATCCAGAACCCCTACAGCCTGCTCAACCGCAGTTTCGAAACGCGCCTGGCCGAAGTGGCGCTGCGCGAAGATTGCGGGCTGCTCGCCTATGCGCCGGTGGCGGCGGGCGCGCTCACCGGCAAATACCTGAACGGCCAGCGCCCGGCGGGCGCGCGCATGACTCTGTTCCCGGACAACAAGCGCTATTTCGGCGCCCAAGGCCAAGCGGCTACGGGGGCCTATGTCGACTTGGCGCGGGATGAAGGCCTCGATCCGGCCCAGATGGCGCTGGCCTACGT
>JAUVQB010000444.1 GCA_030598385.1 Alphaproteobacteria bacterium
TCACCGATGTGTTCGAACTGGCCTATCAGATGGGCCTCGACGGGCGGGTTATCGAAACCGCGCCGGAGGAGATCCTGGGGGTCAACACGCGTGCCGATCAGGCCGTGGTCGAGACATTGTTCCAGACCCGCTTGCGCGGCCGGGCGATGGCCGAAGGCACGAGCCTGATAGACCCGTCCACGCTCTGGTTGTCGGCCGACACCCGGATTGGCCGCGACGTCTCCATCGAGCCCTATGTTTTCATTGGGCCGGGAGTCAGCTTGGGCGACGGCACCACGGTGCGGGCCTTCAGCCACATCGAGGGCGCCGCAATCGAGGCGGGGGCCTCCATCGGCCCCTTCGCCCGCATCCGGCCTGATACGGTGGTCGGCGCCGGCGCCAAGATCGGGAATTTCGTCGAGGTCAAGAACTCCACCCTGGGCCCTGGCGCCAAGGCCAATCACCTGAGCTACGTCGGCGACACCGACGTCGGCGAGAAGGCGAACATAGGGGCCGGCACCATCACCGCCAACTACGATGGCTTCGCAAAGCATCGCACCCGCATCGGGTCCGGCGCCTCGATCGGCTCCAACTGCGTGCTGGTCGCGCCGGTTTCGGTCGGCGAGGGCGCGGTCGTCGGAGCGTCCAGTGCGATCACCAAGGACGTTTCGCCCGATGCGCTTGCCCTCGAGCGGAGCGAGCAGACGGAGCTCGCCGACGGGGGTCGGCGATTCCGCGAGCGCCGCGACAAGCCACCGAAGGGCGAGGCGGCGCCGGCCAGCGACAAGAGCGAGAACGAAAGCGAGACCTGAGTTCATGTGCGGTATCATCGGAATTCTGGGAAAAGCCCCGGTTGCGCCCCTGCTGTTGGAGACCTTGAAGCGTCTCGAGTACCGGGGCTACGACTCCGCGGGCGTGGCGACCCTGGTGAACGGGCGGATCGAGCGCCGCCGCGCCGAAGGCAAGCTCGGCAATCTGGAGGCCCTGCTCGAAGCCTCGCCGGTCGCGGGCACCGTCGGCATCGGCCACACCCGCTGGGCCACCCATGGCCGGCCGAGCGAAGCCAACGCCCACCCGCACGCCAACGAAAATGTTGCGGTCGTCCACAACGGCATTATCGAGAATTTCCAGGAGCTGCGCGGCGAGTTGGAGGCGGCCGGCCGCAGATTCGAGACCGAGACCGACACGGAAGTGATCGTCCACCTGATCAGCGAAAATCTGGCCCAGCAGAAGACTCCCGAAGAGGCCGTCGGTGCGGCCCTCGCCCGCCTCGAGGGGGCCTTCGCGCTCGCCATCATTTTTGCCGGGCGCCATGACCTGATGTTCGGCGCCCGCAAAGGCAGCCCCCTGGCGGTGGGCTACGGCGACGGCGAGATGTATCTGGGCTCCGATGCCCTTGCGCTGGCGCCGCTGACCAACCGCATCTGTTATCTCGAAGAGGGCGATTGGGTGAAGCTGGAAGGCGCCGGCGTGAAGGTTCGTGACGCCGAGGGCCGGGAGGTCGAGCGCGACGTGAAACTGACGGCCTTGTCCGGGGCGCTGATCGGCAAGGGCCAGTATCGCCATTTCATGCAGAAGGAGATCTTCGAGCAGCCGGCGGTCATCGGCGACACGCTGCATGCGCTGGTCAACCCGCTGAGCCGGCGGGTCGAACTTCCGGCGCTACCCTGTGCCCTGGGCGACATGCCGCGCATCACCATCAATGCCTGCGGCACGGCCTACCTCGCCGGGCTGGTCGCCAAGTACTGGTTCGAACAGCTGGCCGGGCAGCCGACGGAAGTCGATATCGCCTCGGAGTTCCGCTACCGCGAGGCCCCTCTCCCGGCGGGCGGTTTGAGCCTCTTCATTTCCCAGTCGGGCGAGACCATCGACACCTTGGCGGCGCTGCGCTACGCCCGCGAGGCCGGCCAGCAGGTCGTCGCCGTCGTGAATGCCCCGGAA
>JAUVQB010000191.1 GCA_030598385.1 Alphaproteobacteria bacterium
CAGGCGGATCTGCTGCGCCGCGTCGCCCATTGGCTGATGAAGGAACCGGACCTGGAGGAAGAGGACCTGCGGGCCCGGGTCGAGGGCGGCACCCTGGAGGTCGTTCGCCGTTCGCTCTCACCCGAACATCCCAGGGTCGAGGTGACCCGGCCGGACGGCCAGATCGAGGAACTCACCCTGGAGCCGGGCCAAGCCGGACGCGCGATCGGGCAACTCCCGGTCGAGCAGTCGGGAATCTACCGGATCCATGACGGTGTGCGCGGCGCCCTAGCGGCCGTCGGCCCGCTCAACCCGCTGGAGTTCACCGACCTGCGCTCCACCGCCGAGCCGCTGGCGGCGCTCACGGAGGCGAGCCACGGCGGCGTGGCGCGCGTCACCGAGGGTAAGCTGCCCGAGCTGCGTAAGGTGAAGCCCGGCCGCGATCGCCATGGCCGCGGCTGGTTGGGCCTGCAAGCCAACGGCGCCTATCTGGTGACCGGCATTTCCCAGGCCCCGGTCCTGCCCGCGGTGCTGGTCCTGCTGTTGGCCCTGGGCGCCGCCGTCGCGGGCTGGATGCGCGAAGGCAGCTAGAGCGGGTTTCTCAACTGGGTTGGAGCGGTTATCGCGCCGCGTGCGTCCTCCGCACGGCCGATGTGACCGTCGCCGCCGGCCAATTCATCGAACGCGCCCGGTTCCAGCTCGGCCGCTTGAAAGCGGCGCGGGTCGACGGGGCCCGGCAGCCTCAGGCCACGCGAGGGCGCGTTGACGAAGCCGAACGGCCGGTAATATTCGGGCTCGCCCACGACGACGCAGATCCGGTGGCCGTTTGCCCGCGCCTCGGCCAGCCCGTGGGTCACTAGGGCGCGGCCCATGCCGCGGCCCTGCAGGGCCGGCTCGACCGCCAGCGGGCCCAGCAAGATGGCCGGGACCTCCTCGATACGGATCGGCCAGAAGCGCAAGGAGGCCAGCAGCCCGCCATATTGGTCGACCGCGGCGAAGCAGAGCTCCGGCACCGGCGCCAAGCCCTCGCGCAGCCGGTAGACCGTGCGCGCCTGGCGGTCGGGGCCGAAGGTCCGGTCGAGCAGGGGGTCGAGGAGGGCGAGGTCGTGCGGCCGCTGCGGCCGTATGTCGTAGCTTGAGGGAGGCATGGTGATCTCGGTCCAACTGGGGTCTCGGGAGGCCGCCTCGGGGTGATTGACGGGCGGCTCGGCTGCTCACTCGCTGCCGGAGCCCCGCCCTTTTCGGCCGTCCCCTTGTCCCCGGAACCGGTCAGACTGGTCCGAGGCCTCGCGGAACGGCAGGACGAACGCCGCCGACACGCGCGCGGAGCGTGCGCGTGCTGCCTCGTCGTCGTCGCCAAAGGGTTCCGCAGGTCACTTTCGTCTCCCTAAAGACTTTCCGCTTTGCTGAGACTCCGCTCCGCTTAACACAGTGTCTCGCCCCGCCACAAGGGGGCAGGGGCCGGCAAGAGCGGTTCCAACTTTCCTCGATAGGCTGGGTTACTCCGCCGCGAGGGCCATCTTCGGGACGGTCTCCACGCCAATCGGGTCGAGGCCCAGGGCAAGCTTGCCGGTGAACAGATGCTGGCGCTTTTCCGGCAGGGGATGAAACTGGGCGCCGTGCACGTCGCGCAGCAGGCGTTCGAGCCCCAGCCGGCGGAAGAAGCCGGCGCCGCCCACGGTCTCCAACGCCTTCTCCGCCGTCGCCAGAATGGCCTTCGCCGCGATGGTCTTGCGCACCAGGATCTCGTTCGCGGTTTCCGGCAGCGGCTCGAAGTTCCAGTCGTTGGTGATCGCCACCATGCTATCGACGGCGAGCTGGGCGGTGGTTAACTGGTTTTTCAGTTCACCGAGCAGCATGGGCATGGCCTCGTCGTCGCTGCGCCGGCGGGCCTGGGTCAGCGCGATCTCCGCCGCCGCCTCGCCGACCCCGAGATAGGCCGAGAGGATGAGCGGCATGGCGACCGTCAGGATCACGTTGAAGGCGGGGTGATAGGTGCCGCGCGGCCGACGTAGCACGACGGCCTCCTCCGGCACGAAGACACCGTCGAGAATCAACGTTTCGGAGCCCGTCGCGCGCATGCCCAGGGTGTGCCAGTCGCCGCCCAGAGAAACCCCGTCGCTGGCCAGCGGCGCGGCGAAGTGCAATACCTGCCAGCCCTCCTCGGGGTCCTCATAGGGCGCCGAGGTAACCAGCAGGTCGCCCTTGGGCGAGCCGCTGGCGAAGGGCTTCTTCGCGCTGATGCGAAAGCCGCCCTCGGCCTGTTCGACGCTGCCGTTGGAGGCCATCCAGTCGTTGGCGCCGGTGCTCACCAGGATCGCTTCGTTGCCGGCGACCTTCTCCAAAAGCTTCTGCCCCGGCTTGCCGTTGCGGTAGTTGAACACCGCCGCGGCGACCAGGTGCTGATGCATGGAGAGCGCGAGCGCGGTGGACCCGCAGTAGTGCGCCAAGGCGCGGATGAAGGCGCACATATCGCGGTGCGGAACCCCGCCGCCGCCGAGCTCGCTCGGCACCATGGCGGAGAACACCTTGTGCGCCCTGAGGGTGTCGTAATTCTCGGCGACGAAGATTTCGCCCCGGTCGCCCTCGTCGGCCGCTTCGGCGAAGCCGGGGCCGATCTCGTGGACCAGGGATTTCAGATCGAGGGATGCGCTCATCGTTCAGCTCCAGGCTCGCGTGGTTTTGGGCAGAGGCGACTATCCCGCCGCGCGCGCCGCGAAACAACTGCAAGATATGAAGTTAATGGGGCGTTGCTGGCGCGGTCCCTCGCGCGCTACCATTGCTGCCATGGCTCGGCAAAAAGGATACGGCCAGTTCTGCCCGGTTTCTCGCGCGGCGGAGATCCTGGCGGAGCGCTGGACGCCCCTGGTGGTGCGCGAGCTGCTGTGCGGCAGCGTGCGGTTCAACGACCTGCAGCGGGGCGTGCCGCGCATGTCCTCCTCGCTGCTGGCGCGGCGCCTCAAGGAGCTGCAGTACGCCGGTGTCGTCGAGCGCCGCCGTAACGCCAAGGCGAGCGGCTGGGAATACCATCTGACGGACGCGGGACGCGAGCTCTTCCCGATCGTCGAGGGCATGGGGCTGTGGGCCCAGCGCTGGGTGCGCGACGACCTGGTGGTCGACGAAAACCTCGACCCGGACCTGCTGATGTGGGACATCCGGCGCAGCGTGGACGGCGCGCGGATGGACGCCGGCCGGCGTTTCGTCGTCCGCTTCGAGTTTTCCGGCGTGCCCAGCAACCGCCAGCGCTATTGGCTGGTCTTCGAAGAGGGCGATGCGGATCTCTGCATGAAGGACCCCGGCTTCGAGACCGACCTCTACGTCTCGACCCATGTCCGCACCTTGACCGAGGTCTGGCTCGGCCACGTTGGCCTGGAGGCGAGCCTGCGCGACGAGCGCCTGCGCCTCGAGGGATCGCGGCAGGACATGCGCCGCTTCCGCGATTGGTTCGCCCTCAGCCTGTTCGCCGAAGCCGGACGCGAACCGCCCGGCGCGGCCGCCGCGGCGTCATGACCCTAAAGATCGGCGAGCACTGGTTCGACTTTGCCCGGATCGACGACGGCATCACGCTCATCTGGGAGCCCCACGTCGACCCCTTCATCCGCTGCAACATCTGGCATGTGCGCGGGCGCGAGCGCGACATGATGGTCGACTCCGGCCTCGGCATCGCGAGCCTCAAGGACGCCGCGCGCGCCCTGCTCGACAAGCCGCTGGCGGCGGTCGCGACCCACAGCCACTACGATCACATCGGCGGCTTCCACGAGTTCGAGGAACGTATCGCCCACCGCAGCGAAGAGCAGGCGCTGGCGGACCCCGAGGGTTTCGCTTCGTTGAAATCGGCGGACTTGGGCGAGGGGGTCGTCGACGCCATCCGGGCAAGCGGTTACGAGCTGCCGGAAACGCTGGTGACCGCTTTGCCCCACGAGGGTTACGACATGGCCGACTACCGGCTGCGCCCGGCGCCGGCGACCCGCCTGGTGGACGAGGGCGACGTGATCGACCTCGGCGACCGGGCCTTCGAGGTGCTGCATCTGCCGGGCCATTCGCCGGGCAGCATGGGTCTCTGGGAAGCCGCTAGCGGTACTCTGTTCTCCGGCGACGCGGTTTACGACGGGCCGCTGCTGGACGAGC
>JAUVQB010000210.1 GCA_030598385.1 Alphaproteobacteria bacterium
CGTTTACGGCCTGGGCGCCGACGCGACGGACGACCGGGCGGTCGCGGCCATCTTCGAGGCCAAGGGCCGGCCCCGCTTCAATCCCCTCATCGTGCATCTGCCGAACTTCCAGCAAGCGGCCGACTGCGTCGAGATCGACGAGCTGGCGCAGGCGGCGGCAGAGCGCTTCTGGCCGGGGCCGCTCACCCTCGTCTTGCCCCGACGCGCGGAGACGGGGATCTCCTATCTCTGCAGTGCCGGCCTCGACAGCCTGGCGGTCCGGGTGCCGGGCCATCCCGTCGCCCAGGCCCTGTTGGCCGCCACCGGCCGGCCCCTCGCGGCGCCCAGCGCCAATGCCTCGGGCAGCGTGAGCCCGACCACCGCGGCCCATGTCGCCGACAGCCTGGACGGACGCGTCGATCTGATTCTAGACGGCGGCCCTTGCACGGTCGGCGTCGAATCGAGCGTACTGGATCTGACAGGCGATCGCCCTGTGCTATTGCGCCCTGGCGGCATCCCCAAGGAAGCGCTCGAAGCTGCGCTGGGGACCATTGAAGAAGACAGCAGTGAAGATCATGCCCCGCGCTCGCCCGGCCGTCTGGCCAATCATTATGCGCCGGGGCGGCCGCTCAGGCTGGCGGCCCGCGACGCCAACCCGGACGAGGCCTTGCTGGCCTTCGGTCCGTCGCCGCCCACCGGCGCCAGGACGACACTCAATCTGAGCGAACGCGGCGATCTCGTGGAGGCGGCCGCCAACCTCTTTGCCATGCTGCATGCCCTCGACGATCCGCATCATGCCGCCATCGCCGTGATGCCGATACCTCGACGCGGCCTCGGCGCCGCCATCAACGACCGGCTCCGGCGCGCCGCCGCACCGCATGAATAAGGCTTTAAAGCCACGACTGGCCAAGGCCGTGTCCAACTCTTAGATTCGGGATATGGCCAAAACCTCCAAAACCGGGCGCGACGGCGACGGCGCCCTCATCGGCGCGATCGCCAAGGCGGTCGGCGAGAAGGGGCTGGTCACCGACCCCGGCGAGATGGCGCCGCATCTGGAGGAGCTGCGCGGGCGCTACCGGGGCGCCGCGCTGGCCCTGGTTAAGCCAGCTTCCACGGCGGAGGTGGCGGAGGTCATCCGCCTCGCGGCCGCGGCCAAAATGCCGATCGTGCCCCAGGGCGGCAACACGGGCCTGGTCGGCGGCCAAGTGCCGCCCGAGCACGGGCGCGCGCTATTGGTCAACCTGTCGCGGATGAACCGCGTCCGCAGCCTCGATCCGGTCGACAACACGATCACGGTAGAGGCGGGCTGCCTGCTGGCCAGCGTCCAGGCCGCCGCCGCGGAGGCCGAGCGCCTGTTCCCGCTCAGCCTGGCGGCCGAGGGCAGTTGTCAGATCGGCGGCAATCTGTCGACCAATGCCGGCGGCATCCACGTGCTGCGCTACGGCAACATGCGCGAATTGGTGCTCGGCCTCGAGGTGGTGCTGCCCGACGGCCGCGTGTGGGACGGCCTGCGGCGCCTCCGCAAGGACAACACGGGCTACGACCTGAAGCAGCTCTTCATCGGCGCCGAAGGCACGCTCGGCATCATCACCACCGCGGTTCTGCGCCTGTTTCCGGCGCCGGTCCAGAAAGCCACGGCCTTCATCGGCCTGACGCAGGTCGAACATGCCATGGCGATCCTCGAGCGGGCCCGCGCCGTGGCCGGCGACCAGCTCGATTGCGTCGAGCTCATGCCGCGCCTCGGCCTGGAGTTCACCCTGCGGCACATCCCCGATACGACCGACCCGCTCGGCGACCCGCACCCCTGGTACCTGCTGCTGGAGTTGGCGAGCGGCAAAGCCGGCGACCACTTGGCGGAGACCCTGGAGGCTTTGTTGGCCGAGGCCTACGACGACGGTTTGATCGGCGATGCCGCCCTCGCCGCCAGCGCGGCCCATAGGGCGGCCTTCTGGCGCCTGCGCGAGGGCATATCGGAGGCGCAGAAGCCCGAAGGCGGATCGATCAAGCACGATATCTCGGTGCCGGTCTCACGGATTCCGGAATTTTTCGCCCGCGCCATCCCACTAGTGGAAGAAATGATCCCCGGCGTGCGTCCCGTGCCCTTCGGCCACTTGGGCGACGGCAACTTGCACTTCAACCTGACGCAGCCGGCAGGCGGCGACCGCGAGGCCTTTCTCGACCAATGGGAGGACGTCAACCGAGCCGTCCACGAGCTGGTGGTGGAGATGGGCGGATCGATCAGCGCGGAGCACGGCATCGGCCGCATGAAAGTCGAGGAGCTGAAGCACTTCAAATCGGCGGTCGAGATTGAGCTGATGGCGCGGGTCAAGGGCGCCCTCGATCCGGACAATCTCATGAATCCGGGCAAGGTGATCTGAGGCAAAATCGGGCATCGCCGGGCCAGAGCGGAGGGGATTTCACGCCTTAACCGACCGGAAAGGCCTGGAAGGGCATACTGCCGGCCGACTTGCCGGATTGCATGGCGAGAGACCGGGCCGGTGGGGACCACGCCGGACAAGCCACAGGAGATCAGCATCATGAAAGGCTGCCGCAGATGCACCTACTGGCAGGGCACCGGTCAGCAACTCGACCGTGACGATCCGGCCATTATGGGACAGAAAGTCGAATTCGGGCTCTGTCGCCGCTATGCGCCCCAGCCCGGCACTGCCTTGAATGGAAGCGGCGCGGGAAACGGCGAGGACAGCCCCTGGCCCAAGGTCGCGTCCGACGAGTGGTGCGGCGAGTGGCAGCCGGACGTCAACTGATCCGGGCCACTGCGCAAGCGGCATAGAGCCGCGCCTGTCCAAATTTGATTTTTCGAACCTTCTCGAGCGCGTTATCCTGCGCGCGCAATCGCTGCCCCTTTTCACGCACGTACGACCTTCCGACATGAGCGACTATAGCGCCCCACTCGCCGACATGCGCTTCGCCCTCGAAGAGGCCGCAAGCCTCTCGGACCTCTCCTCGCTACCTACCTTCGAGTCGGTCGAACCGGACTTGGTGGACGCGATCCTCCAGGAAGCCGGGAAACTGGCCGGCGAGGTCCTGGCGCCAATCAACCAGTCCGGCGACAGAGAGGGCTGCCAATTCGAGAACGGCGTGGTGCGAATGCCGGCGGGCTTTCAAGGGGCCTACGACGAGCTGGTCGCGGGCGGCTGGATCTCACTGCCGTTCGATCCGGCCTATGGCGGCCAAGGCCTGCCCTGGACCATCGCAATGGCGGTGCAGGAGACCTGGCACGCCGCCAACATGAGCTTCGGCCTCATGCCGCTGCTCACCCAGGGGGCGGCCGAGGTGCTGCAGGCCCACGGCACCGCGGAGCAGAAGGATACCTATCTCGGCAAGCTGATCTCCGGCACCTGGTCCGGCACCATGAACCTGACGGAGGCCCAGGCCGGGTCCGACCTGGGCGCCATTACAACCAGCGCCCGGCGCGACGATGCGAATGGCGGCGGGGCATACCGCATCACCGGCCAGAAGATTTTCATCACCTACGGCGAACACGAGCTGGCGGAAAACATCGTCCACATGGTGCTCGCCCGCTCGCCCGAGGGGCCGCCCGGGACCAAGGGCCTGTCGCTCTTCATCGTGCCCAAGTTCCTGCCCGACGAAAACGGCAATCCCGGTCGGCGCAACGACCTGCGCTGCGTCTCCATCGAAAGCAAGCTGGGCATCCATGCCTCGCCGACCTGCGTCATGTCCTATGGCGACGACGGGGGCGCGCTCGGCTTCCTGCTCGGCGAGGAAAACCGCGGCCTTACCGGCATGTTCACCATGATGAACAACGCCCGTCTCGCGGTCGGCACCCAGGGCCTCGGTATCGCCGAGCGCGCTTATC
>JAUVQB010000192.1 GCA_030598385.1 Alphaproteobacteria bacterium
AACGGTTCGAATCGTGGTGCCTTTATAGGGCGCGGCCGCCTCTTCGAGCGTCCAGGCTTCGGCGCGCTCCGTGGCCGCCACTAGGGCCAGCACAGATAAAGCGAGGATTGCGCTCTGGGTGGTCGCTGCAAATTTCCCCTGTCGCCATGTCGGCATAATGCGCCTCCTTCTTGTTGTACGACCGGCAGCCCGCCCATCCGTCGTCCCGAGACGCCGAATGGCCAGGCCGATCAAGATTGCGGCTGCAAGGCTAACACTGGCTTTGATGGACCTACAACATAAAATGTGGTACTCACAAAAAAATGCGAGGGAAAATGACCTAGTTGACACCTTGGAGGCATATTCAATGAATTTCATCTTCATGTTGACCCACGGGGACAAAACGGTTGAAAACTGCCTCGATGTCCTCGACGAGGTGTTGCCGCTGGGCCTTGGCCATATCGGGTTCAAGGACATCGGGGTCCCCGGCGATGTCTTGCGTGAATTGAACCAGCGGATCCGCGGCGCCGGAGTTACGAGCTACATGGAAGTGGTCAGCGAAACACCCGAAGCCTGCCTGCGTTCCGCCCATGTTGCGGTGGAACTTGGGGTCGACCGGTTGCTCGGTGGAACCGACATGGCCGCGATCAAACCGGTCTTGGAGGGGAGCGGCATTGCCTACTTCCCCTTCGCCGGCTTTCCCGTCGAACATCCGACGAAACTCGGCGGGCAACCTGACGATATCGCCGCGCACTGCAGAAACTTCATGGCGGACGGCGCGGCAGGCGTCGATCTGCTGGCTTATCGGGCGACCGACGCCGAGCCCGGCGATCTAGTCAAGGCGGCGCGGGCGGCGTTGGGCACTGGGGAATTGATTGTGGCCGGCAGCATCGAAAGTTCGGAGCAGGTGCGGGCGCTCAGCGCCGCCGGCGTCGACGGTTTCACCATCGGCACGGCCGTGTTCGATGGCACCTTTCGGTCCGGATGCGATGGCCTTGCCCCGCAGATCCGGGCCGTGCTCGACTGCCTGGGCTAGGAACCGGCCAGGGACGATCCGCTATGTACGTCGGCGTCGATATCGGCACCCAGAGCCTTAAGGCGGTCGTCTGCGACGCGGCGCTGAAGGTCAGGGGGGAAGCCTCCATCTCCTATGAGCCGTCGTTTCCCCGACCCGGATGGGCCGAACAGGACCCGGCGTTGTGGGAAGGCGCCCTCGCGCCGGCGGTTGCGGGCGCCCTGGGCAATGCCCGGATCACGCCCCATGACATCCAGGCGCTCGGTATCGCCGGTCAGTTGGACGGCTGTATTCCCGTTGGCCACGATGACGCGGCGCTGGCTCCCGCCCTTATCTGGATGGATCGCCGCGCGGTTGCCGAGATCTCGGACGTGGACCGGGACCTGGTGCTGGAACGTGCCGGCGTTGTCCTGGACGCAACGCATATGGCGGCCAAAATTCGCTGGTTGCAACGTCACGGCCCGCGCGACGTCGCCCTCTATCATCAGCCCGTCTCTTACCTCGTCGCCCGCCTGACGGGCGCGCACCGAATGGACCACGGCCTTGCCTCGACAACCATGCTCTACGACTTGACACGGCGGGTGTACGACGAGGCGCTTCTCGCCAGCTTTGAAATCTCCGGGGAGCGGCTGCCCGAAATTGCCGAGGCGAGCGAGGTGGCTGGCTGTCTCAGCCGGTCGGGCGCAGCCATGGCCGGCCTTCCGGCGGGGCTGCCCGTAGCCGTCGGCACCGGCGACGATTTCTCGAACCCCTTGGGGGCCGGACTCGCGACGCCCGGTCGTGTTGCCTGCGCCTTGGGTACCGCCGAAGTGGTCGGCGCCTTGAGCCCCGAGGCGGTGATCGACAGAAAAGCCCTGGTGGAAACCCACGCCTACGCCGGCGGCCTGTTCTTCGTAGAGAATCCGGGTTGGCTGTCGGGCGGCGCCTTGACCTGGTTCGTCAAAGCCCATCGGCTCGCTGATGCCGCGGAGCTCGATGCCCTTGCCAGCCAGGCCGCGCCGGGCGCCGATGGCCTCACGTTCCTTCCCGCGCTCACCGGCGCCATGGCTCCGGAATGGATCGCCGCGGCGCGTGGCAGCTACTACGGGCTGACCCCGGGGCATGGCACAGGTCACATGGCCCGCGCCGTCCTCGAGGGTTGCGCCTTCGCCATGCGCGATGTGGTCGAACGGTTGAGCGCGCTCGAGGTTCCCGTTTCCTCGCTCCTGCTGCTCGGTGGTGGCGCAAAAAGCGCACTGTGGGCGCAGATCCGCGCCGATGCGACGGGCCTGGCCGCCGAGATCCCGAGCCAGCAGGACACCTCGCCGATCGGGGCGGCGATGCTCGCCGCCGTCGCCGTCGGCGCTGGGCCCGACTTGGCGGCCGCGGCCGAACTGGTCGGCGAGATCGATCGGGTTGTCGAACCCGACCCCGCGACCAAGAATGCCTACGACGAATCCTATGCCAGATACCAGGAGTTGTTCGAATGTTTGCGCCCCCTTTACAGGTAACTATGTTGGACCGGGTCCCAGACCGTGCCGAGCGTAGGGTCCGGTCAGCTACCGGCGTATGGGCATGAGCGACTTGCTGCAACAACTCCTGAGCGGGACCCTCGCCGACATAGACGGTGGCGAGGCGCTCGCCGTGCCGACCAAGACCGTGGTCATCGAACGCAGCCTCAAGGGCCAGGAATCCGACCTGCTGCGTGAGCTCGACCTCGGCTCCCGCCTGGCGGTGGTCAGCGACCCGACGACCCGCAAGGTGCTGGGCCGGCGCGTCGAGCGGGCCGCCGCCGCCGTCGCCGAAGTCGATTCCATCGTGCTGCCGGAGCATCCCCACGCCGACGTCGAGCTTGCCGAGGAGATCGCCGAGGCCGCGCAATCGGCGGACGCCTTGATCGCCGTCGGTTCGGGCACCATCAACGATCTCTGCAAGTACGCCGGCGCCCAGACGGGCAAGCCTTACGCGGTCTTCGCCACGGCGCCCTCCATGAACGGCTACACCTCGGTCAACGCCGCGATTACCCGACAGGGCCACAAGAAATCGATTCAGGCCCAGGGCGCCGTCGGGGTGATGATCGATCTCGAAGTTTTCGCGGCGGCGCCGCCGCGCATGATCCGGTCGGGCCTCGGCGACAGCCTGTGCCGCCCAACCGCCCAGGCCGACTGGCTGCTCGCGCACCGCTTGCTCGACCTGCCCTACCGCCGGGCGCCCTTCGCCCTACTGGCGGAGGACGAGGCTCTCTTGTTCGCCGAGCCGCACGGCTTGTTGAGCGGCGACCTGGAGTCGATGGCCCTCTTGGCGCGGACTCTGGTGCTGTCCGGATTCGGTATGACGATCTGCGGCGGCAGCCAGCCGGCGAGCCAGGGCGAGCATCTGATTGCGCACTACATCGAGATGATGATGGCCCCGGATCTCCCGGCCTCGTTCCACGGCGAGCAGATCGCCGTGACCACGCTGACCATGGCGCGACTGCAGGAGCGGCTGCTGGCCGGGCCGGCGCCGGTGGTCCGGGCGCCGCGGATCGAGGCCGCGGATTTCGAAGCCCGCTATGGGCCGGCGACCGGCCGCTCTTGCTGGCAGGAGTTCGCCGAGAAGCGGCTCGACGACGAGTCGGCCGAGGCCTTGAACCAGCGCCTGGCGGATAATTGGCCGCAAATTGCCGAGGAGGTCGCTGCGATCTCGATTTCCGCCGACAAGCTGCGCGACACCATGTTGGGAATCGACGCGCCGACCACGCCCGAGGACTTGGCCTTGCCGGAGGAGTTCTACCGCGATGCCGTGGTGCACGCCCGCGAGATCCGGGACCGTTTCACGTTTCTCGACCTGGCAGCGGATAGCGGACTGTTCGAGGCCGGCCTTGCGCCATGAGTGAGCGCATGCAACCGCTGGAGCGGCTGTCGGCCGATGCGCGCCAAGGCCTTGAGGTCGTGCTGTGCGACATCGACGACACCCTGACGACGGACGGGCGCCTGCTGGCCGTCAGTTACTCGGCCCTGGAAAGGCTCCAGCAGGCCGGGCTGCTGGTGCTGCCGATTACCGGCCGGCCGGCGGGCTGGTGCGACCATATGGCCCGCATGTGGCCGATCGACGGTATCGTCGGCGAGAACGGCGCCTTCTA
>JAUVQB010000420.1 GCA_030598385.1 Alphaproteobacteria bacterium
GCCGCCGTCGATCAAGAGGTTCTGGCCGGTGATGTAGCCGGCCTGCCCGCTGCACAGGAAGGCGCAGGCCTCGCCGAACTCCTCGGGCCGGCCGAAGCGGCCCGCCGGATGGGCCTGGCGGCGCTCCTCCAGGACCTCTTCGATATCGCGCCCCGCGCTGGTCGCCGCGGCGCGGGCGGTGCCGCGCAGCCGGTCGGTGTCGAAGGGCCCGGGCAGTAGGTTGTTGATGGTGACGTTGTCGCGCACCGTCTGGCGCGCCAGGCCGGCAACGAAGCCGGTCAGCCCGGCGCGCGCGCCGTTGGACAGGCCGAGGCCGGCAAGGGGCGCCTTCACGGCGGAGGAGGTGATGTTGACGATGCGCCCGAAGCGCCGCTCGATCATGCCGTCCAGCGTCGCCCGGATCATCTCGATGGCCGACAGCATGTTGGCGTCCAGGGCCTTGATCCAGTCCTCGCGGCCCCAGTCGCGGAAATCGCCGGGCGGCGGGCCGCCCGCGTTGTTGACCAGGATGTCCGGCCGGGGACAGGCCTCTAGCGTCAGCCTTCGCCCTTCGGGGGTGGTGATGTCGGCGGCGACGGCGGTCGCCGCGACCCCGAAGTCTCGGCGAAGCTCGCCGGCGGTCTCTTCCAAGGGACCGGGGGTCCGCGCCGCGATGGCGACCTGGACGCCGTTGGCCGCCAACGAGCGGGCGCAGGCCCGGCCCAATCCCCGGCTCGCGGCGCAAACGATGGCCGTCTTGCCCGCTAGTCCCAGATCCATCCCCAGACCTCCTCAGTCGTCGCCTGGCCCGCCATCGCCTGGCCCGCCATCGCCGCCATCCCCGCCAACATTAGTGTCGAACCCGCCCCGGGCCAGAACCTCGCCAACGAAGGGCACGGTGACCGGGCGGCCCGAACGCAAGGATTCCCGGTCGATCGCCGCCACCACCCCGCGCGCCGCCGCGAAGGAGCGCTCCATGCGGCGCAGGAGGTATCGCACCACCGCCGGCTCGACCGCGAGCTGCCGGTCGGCGAAGAGCTTGACCAGGACCGCCTCGATCAAGGCTTCGTCGGGCGGTCCCAGCGCGACCGCCGGCAGGGCCGCCAAGCGCGATCGCAAGTCCGCCAGCGCGATCGGCCAGCGCGCCGGCGCGGCGCGGCCGGCGAACAGAATGTGGCCGCCGCGCTGGGTCATTATGTTGAAGACGTGCAGCAGGCGGCGCTCGCCCTCTTGCCGCAAAGCTTCCGGGTCCGCCCCCGCTTGCGGCGCCGCGGTCCCGTCCCGCAGGGCGTCCCACAGGGCTTCCGCGTGGTCGAGGACGCAGGCCTCGGCGTCGCCGAGCAGCTCGGGCGGCTCTCTCTCGAACAGCGCGTGGGGTTCCAGCGCCACCGCCCCGCTCCGGCTCCGCCAGACCTGGGTGAGATGGGTCTTGCCGGCGCCGGGGTCGCCATAGAGCGCCAGGCCAGGCTGCGGCCAATCGGGCCAACGGTCGATCCAATCCACCGCCACCCGATTGCCGGGCGCGACCAGATAGTCCTCGCGCCCGAGCGCCGGGCGGTGCCCGAGATCCAATATGAGCTGTGGCCCGGTCATTCGTTCGTCAAAGGGCTAGCGCCCCGCGCCACGGTCCGTCGTGTCCGCCGCCTGGGCCGGCTCGTCCTGCTTGCCGTAGACATCGCTTTCCATATATCGCTGCAGCAGGAAACGGACCAGGACACCGAAGGTCGCGGCGACGGGCACGGCCAGGAGGACGCCGAGGAAGCCGAACAAGGCGCCGCCCGCGAGCAGCGCGAAAATCACCCACACGGGATGCAGCCCGACCCGGTCGCCGACCAGCCGCGGGGTGAGAAAGTTGCCCTCGGCCACCTGGCCGACCAGGAAGACGCCGGCAACGATGGCGATGCGCAGCCAGTCGTCGAATTGCACGAAGGCCAGGCCGACCGAGCCGATCAAGCCGACGGCGGCGCCAACGAATGGCACAAAGGACAAGGCGCCGGCCAGCAGGCCTATCACCAGGCCGAAATCCAGTCCGGCGATGGTCAGGGCCGCCGCATAGAAAGTCCCGAGGACCAGGCAGACGCTGAACTGGCCCCGCACCCA
>JAUVQB010000461.1 GCA_030598385.1 Alphaproteobacteria bacterium
AACTGGGTGTCGGGTACTATGGCCGACGCCCAAATGCGATAAAGGATGCAGAAGTGGTATTGACGATCGTGCGTAGGCCTGTGAACGGTGGCTATCCGTTCGACCTGGTGCTTAACCCACTTGCTGCCCGTTCTGCCAAATATGGTCCAGAAGAAACCGCGGTGCTGAACGACTCGGCCTTTGCGATTGCTTGTTCCGCGATCACCGCCTGGCCCGGCTACGCTCCAACGCCGCTCCATGCGCTGCCGGGCCTTGCGGCCGCGACTGGTGTCGCCGCCATCCATTACAAGGACGAGGGCGGGCGGTTCGGGCTCGACAGCTTCAAGGCCCTGGGCGGCGCCTATGCGGTGGCGCAGCTCCTGCGCCGCGAAATCGCGGCGCGGAAGGGGATCGAGGCCCCGGCGATGAACGAGATTATCTCCGGGGCCCATGCGGATGTGGTCTCCGCGATCACCGTATGCTGTGCGACCGACGGCAATCACGGTCGCTCGGTCGCCTGGGGCGCGCAGATTTTCGGTTGCAACTGCGTGATCTTAATCCACGCCACAGTCAGCGAGGGCCGTAAGCAGGCGATCGTGGGTTTCGGTGCCCAAGTGGTGCGTGCCGCGGGCAACTTCGACGACAGCGTGCGCGAGGCGCAGGAGACTGCGGCCCGCCAAGGCTGGTTTGTCGTCTCCGACACCTCGTATCCCGGCTACACGGAAGTGCCCAAGGACGTGATGCAGGGCTACGAACTGATGGCGGCGGAGGCGTTCGACCAGCTGGGTCAACCTCCGACCCACATCTTCCTGCAGACCGGCGTCGGCGGTATGGCCGCTGCCGTGGCCGCACAGTTCAAGCGGCGATTGGGGGCGGATCGCCCCTGGGTTATCCTGGCCGATCCGGCACGCTCGGCCTGCTGGCTGGAGACCATTCGGGCGGGTGAGCCCACGGCCATCACGGGCGATCTGGACACGCTGATGGCAGGGCTCGCATGCGGCGAGGTCTCGCTCCTGGCTTGGGAGGTTCTGCGCCGTCATGCCGATGCGGTGGTTGCGGTCGATGATGACGATGCGGTCGACGTGATGCGCCGGCTGGCGCGGCCGTTTGCCGGCGACCCGGCCATTGTCGCCGGGGAATCCGCCGTAGCCGGGGTGGTAGCGCTGATCGCGGTGATGGGCGACGCCGACGCGCGGGCGGCTTTGGGCCTTGGCCACAACTCGCGGGTACTCGTCTTCGGTACCGAGGGCGACACGGACCCGGCGCTTTATGGGGAGCTGGTCGGTCTATCGGCGGACGCCGTTCGGGGAGTGGCGGCATGAGCGGCAATTTGAGAATAGACCTCGACCGGCTGATGGGCCGAATCTTCCGGCTAGGCGAGATCGGCGCCCTACCCGATGGCGGGGTCAAGCGGCTGGCCCTATCGGACGAGGACAAGGCGGGGCGCGATGTGGTGAGCGGATGGATGCAGGACCTGGGCCTCAAGATTTCCATCGATCGGATCGGCAACGTCTGGGGCATCCGCGAGGGCGCGGATGATTTGTCGCCAGTGATGATCGGATCGCATATCGACTCGGTGGCGACGGGGGGGCTCTATGATGGGGTCCTAGGCGTCCTCGCCGGCCTGGAGGTCGTCGAGACCTTGAACGAGGCGGGCGTCCAAACACGACACCCCCTGGCGGTGGGGTTCTTTACCAACGAGGAGGGCGCGCGCTTTCCGCCTGACATGATGGGCTCCGGTGTGCAGCAATGCGCATTGTCCCTTGACGAAATGTTGGCCGTCGTGGGCATCGACGGCAAGAACGTGGCCGCCGAGCTGGAGCGGATCGGCTATG
>JAUVQB010000248.1 GCA_030598385.1 Alphaproteobacteria bacterium
GCTCGTCCTCACATTGACGTTGGTGGTGGTGGTCGCCGTCATCTATCGCAAGGCTGGCGCCTCGCTCTCTTGGTACGATGAAGTCGCTTCGGTCCTCCTCGCCTGGGTCACCTATTACGGCGCCGCGCTGGCGGCGCTCAAGCGCCAGCACATCGGCTTCGACGGCCTGATCCGGTCCGTGTCGCCGGCGTGGCGCATGGTCTTCGTCGTCGTGGCCGAGACCTGCGTCTTCGGCTTTTTCATCCTGCTGGCCTGGACCGGTTGGATCGTGTTGCAAGTGCTGGAAGGCGACACCCTGATCAGCCTGCCCATGGTTTCGGTGCAGATCACCCAGTCGGTGATCCCCATCGGCGCCGCCCTCTTCATCGTCTGCGAGGCCCTCAGCCTGCCCGACTATTGGCGTAACCTGCGCGAGGGGACGGGACTCGAGCTGCCTCCCGACGCGGGCGCGCCCGGCGGGTCCGATCCATGACCCTGATCCTCATGGTCGTCGGGCTGTTCGCCCTGATCCTCATCAACGTGCCGATCGCCATCGCCCTCGGCGTCATCGCGGTCATCGCCATCTATCTCACCCAGGGACCGGGCATGCTGCTCAACACGGCCCTGGTCATGTACGACGGCGCGACCAACTTTCCGCTTTTGGCGATCCCCATGTTCATCCTGGCCGGCGCGATCATGAACGCGAGCGGCATCTCCCAGCGCCTGATCGCCCTCGCCTCGGCCATGCTCGGCTTCATCCGCGGCGGACTTGCCATCGTCAACATCGCCGCCTCCATGTTCTTCGCCGAGATTTCCGGCTCGGCCGTCGCCGACGTGGCGGCGATCGGCTCGATCCTCATGCCGGCCATGAAAAAGCGGGGCTATCCGGCCGCCTTCGCCGCGGCGGTGACCTCCTCCTCCGCCACCTTGGCGGTCATCATCCCGCCCTCGATCCCGATGATCCTCTACGGCGTCATGTCCAACAGCTCGGTCGTCGAGCTGTTCGTCGCCGGCATCATTCCGGGGGTGCTGGGCGGTACCGGCATGATGGCCATGTCCTACTGGATGGCCCGGCGCCACGGCTGGCCGGTGGAAGATGTCTTCGAGCTCGGAAAGCTCTGGCGCACCTTCAAGGAGGCGGTCTGGGCCTTGATTCTGCCGGTTATCATCCTGGGCGGCATCTTCGGCGGCCTGGTCACCGCCACCGAGGGCGGCGGCCTGGCGGTGGTCGCGGCGCTGTTCATCGGCGGCCTGATCTATCGCGAACTCGACTGGCACTTCCTGAAGGACGCGATCATCGAGGGCGGCATACAGACCGCCGTGGTCATGCTGCTGGTCGCCGCCTCGGCGCTGGTCGGCGTCTACCTGACCGAGCAGCAGGTGCCCCAGAAGCTCGCCGCCGCCATTCTCGACCTCACCGACAACCGTTATGCCGTTCTGGCGCTGCTCAACATCTTCTTCCTGGTGATCGGCCTGTTTCTGCATTCGGCCGCGGCTATTATCCTGGTGGTGCCGATCGTCATGCCGCTCGTCAATTCGATTGGCATCGATCCGGTCCATTTCGGCCTGGTGGTGACACTGAACCTGGGGATCGGCCAGCAGACGCCGCCGGTGGCGAGCGTCCTGATCACCGCCTGCACCATCGCCAAGGCCAACATCTGGGAAGTCAGCAAGGTAAACATCTATTTCATCTCGGTGCTCTTCGCGGTCTTGATGATGGTGACCTATCTGCCGATGATTCCCATGAGCCTGGTCGAGTATTTCTATCGATGACGCCGCGCGGGGCACGCCGGCGCACGAACGGCCGGCGAGAGCGGCAACGAGGGAGGCGGTCATGTCCGAAACCATCCTGATCGAACGAGACGGCCCAATTGCGACGGTGGTGCTGAACCGGCCGGAAAAGCTCAACGCCATGACCAAGGACATGTGGCGCCGCCTGGGCGAGGCGGTGACGGAGCTCGCCGCCGACGACGCGTTGCGTTGCCTGGTGCTGCGCGGCGCCGGCGGCAAATCCTTCTCGCCGGGTAACGATATCTCCGAGTTCGAGACGGAACGGTCCAATCAGAGCCAGGCCAAGGCCTATGGGATCGTCCTGCACAAGGCGCTCACCGCCTTGAAGACCTGCCGCCATCCGACCGTGGCGCTGATCGAGGGGGTCTGCGTCGGCGGCGGCCTCGAGATCGCCGCCCTCTGCGACCTCAGGATCTGCGGCGAATCGAGCCGCTTCGGCGTGCCGATCAACCGCCTGGGCCTGGTCATGGCCTATCCGGAGATCGACGGCCTGCGACGGCTGGTCGGGCCTGCGGCGGCGCTCGAGATCCTCTTGGAGGGCCGGGTGTTCGGCGCGGCCGAGGCCCGGGACAAGGGCCTGGTTACCCGCATCGCCGCCGACGGGGAGGTCGAGGCCGAAGCCTACGAAACGGCGCGGCGCATCGCCGCCGGCGCACCCCTGGTGGCGCGCTGGCACAAGCGCTTCCTCAGCCGGCTCGAAGACCCCGCGCCGCTCAGCGCGGCCGAATTGGACGAGGGCTACGACTGCTACGCTACCGAGGATTTCCAGATCGGCTACCGGGCCTTCCTGGAGAAGAAGACGCCTCGGTTCGAGGGCCGGTAGCGGAAAGCGGTGCCGGACCTATGACCAAGCCCGAACGCCGGGGGCCCCTCAAGGGCCTGACAGTCATCGAGCTGGCCCACATCATGGCCGGGCCGGTCTGCGGGCTCATGCTGGCCGACATGGGGGCCGACGTCATCAAGGTGGAAAAACACCCGGGCGGCGACGATTCCCGCCGCTTCCTGCCGCCGGACATCGAAGGCGAGTCGGCGGCCTTCATGATGATGAACCGCAACAAGCGCGGCATCGCCGTGAACCTCAAGACCGAAGACGGCCAGGCGGTGGTGAGGCGACTGCTCGAGAGTGCCGACGTGGTCATCGAGAACTACCGGCACGGCACCATGGCGCGCCTCGGCCTGAGCTACGAGAGCCTGGCCACGGCCAACCCGGGGCTGATCTACTGCGAGATCTCCGGCTTCGGGCGGACCGGGCCCTATGCCGAGCGGGGCGGCTTCGACCTGATCGCCCAGGGCATGAGCGGCCTCATGTCGGTCACCGGCGAAGGCGAAGGGCGGCCGCCGGTGAAGGTGGGCGCGCCGATCACCGACATCACCGCCGGCATCCTGGGCGCCATGGGCGTGGCCGCGGCCTATGCCGAGCGGCTGAAGACCGGCCGTGGCCAGCGGGTCGACGCATCCCTCTTCGAGGCCGGCATCGTCCAGACCTATTGGGCCTCGGCCATCACCTTCGCCACCGGGCGCCCACCGGGGCCCATGGGCTCGGCCCACCCGCTCAACGCGCCTTATCAGGCGTTCCGCACCGAGGACGGCTGGATCACCGTCGGCGCCGCCAATCAGGTCAACTGGCTGCGCCTGGTCCGGGTCATCGGCGCGCC
>JAUVQB010000413.1 GCA_030598385.1 Alphaproteobacteria bacterium
AGCTGAAGTGATGACGGGCGTTCAGCCAGTCGTTGTCGAAGCGCCCGAGTTCGGCAAAGGGTCGGACCTCGATCATGGCTCCAGCCTCCGCGTTAGAGGGCCGTTCAGGCCGCCAGCTTGGCGGCAATCTCGGCCACGTGGCGGCCCTGGAAGCGGGCGATGTCCAGCTCGTTGGCGCTGGGCACGCGGCTGCCGTCGCCGGCCATCGTGGTCGCACCGTAAGGCGTGCCGCCGCTAATTTCGTCCATCTCGTTCAGACCCTTGTGGGAATAGGGCACGCCGACGATCACCATACCGTGGTGTAGCAGGGTGGTGTGGAACGAAGTGATCGTGGTCTCCTGGCCGCCGTGCTGCGAGGCGGTCGAGGCGAAAACGCTGCCGACCTTGCCGATCAGGGCGCCTTGCATCCACAGGCCGCCGGTCTGGTCGAGGAAATTGCGCATCTGCGAGGCCATGTTGCCGAAGCGGGTCGGCGTTCCGAAGACGATGGCGTCGTAGTGGGCCAGCTCGCTCGGCTCGGCGATGGGCGCTTGCTGGTCGAGCTTCATGCCGGACTTGCGGGCGATCTCCTCGGGCACCAATTCCGGGACCCGCTTCACCGTCACCTCGGCGCCGTCGACCTCGCCCACGCCCTCGGCGATGGCCTGGGCCAAGGTTTCGACGTGACCGTAACCGCTGTAGTAGAGCACCAGAACCTTCGTCATCACTCGAACTCCTGATCGGCTTGTACCTTGGCTCGTGGCCCCTTATCGGGCCCGATGCCCATGATATGGGCCGGTCAAGACTGTTTGCATAGTAGCTCAATTGGAATATGATTGTTTCTTTGAGGAAACAATCATGCCGAACCCGCTCGAATCCCCAACCCAGCTCGATGCCATGGCGCTCTTCGCGCGGGTGGTCGAGGCTGGCGGATTCTCGGCCGCGGCCCGGGAGCTGGGCCTCTCCAAAGCCTCGGTTTCAAAGCGGATCGCGCGCCTGGAGGACCGTCTGGGCGTGCGCCTGTTGAACCGCACCACCCGGCGCCTGTCGTTGAGCGAGGCGGGCGGGGCCTTCTATGCCGGCTGCCGGCGCATGATGGGCGAGGCCGAGGCGGCGGAACAGGCGGTCACCCATCTGGCCGCGGCGCCGCGCGGAACCCTGAGGGTCAACGCGCCCATGTCGTTCGGCCAGCTCCACCTGGCGCCGGCCTTGAACGCCTTCCTCGAACGCTATCCCGAGCTAGCGGTGGACCTGGTGCTCGACGACCGGGAGGCCAACCTGGTGCAGGACGGCTTCGACGTGGGGGTGCGGATCAAGCCGCTGCGGGATTCGAGCCTGATTGCCCGCCGATTGACCCAATCCCGCGCGCTGCTCTGCGCAGCGCCGTCCTATCTGGCGGCACACGGCGCGCCGGATCGCCCGGAAGACCTGACCCGCCACGCCTGCCTGCTGTACAGCTACCAGTCCGAGCCCGGCGTCTGGGTCCTGAGGGGCCCCGAGGGCGAGCAGCGGGTGCGGGTCTCCGGCCGCCTCAGGGCAAATAACGGAGAGGCGCTGCGCGAAGCCGCCGCCGCCGGCTTCGGCATTACCCTCATGCCGAGCTTTATCATCGGCGATGACATCCGCCAGGGCCGCCTACAGCCCGTGTTGCGCGACTGGGCCGCCGGCAACCCGATCGCCATTCACGCGATCTATCCGGCCAGCCGCAACCTCTCGCCCAAGGTGCGGGCCTTCGTCGATTTCCTGGCCGAGCGCTTCGGCCCGGAACCCTATTGGGACCGCGAGCTCGGCCTGGCGGGAACTTGACCGCCGCCGCGACTTTTACCCCCGCTGGCGCAGATAGGCGTCGGCCAGTTCGCGCAAACGCTCGCGCCCGAAGCTGGGCTCGTGGCCGGCGTGGACGACGGAGACCGGCAGCTCCCTGAGCCGCTTCATGGTCGCCACATAGCGCGGGATGTCGGAGCCGGGCAGCTCGTCCAGCAGCGGCCCGTCGTAAACCGCGTCGCCGGAGAACAGAGTACCGCTAGCGGCTTCCCAGAGGCCCATGCTGCCCGGCGAATGGCCCGGCAGATGCAGCACCTCGAAGGCCCGGTCGCCGAGGTCGATCACGTCGCCCTCGTCCACCAGGCGGGTCGC
>JAUVQB010000434.1 GCA_030598385.1 Alphaproteobacteria bacterium
GCACCGCGTCGGCGCCGGCGCGCTTGAAGGCGAGCAAGCTTTCCAGCACCACCTTGTCGTTGTCGAGCCAGCCGTTCAGCGCGGCCGCCTTGAGCGACGCATATTCGCCGCTCACCTGATAGACCAGGGTCGGCACGGCGAAGGTCTCCTTCACCCGGCGCAGAATATCGAGGTAGGGCAGGCCCGGCTTCACCATCACCATGTCCGCCCCCTCGTCGAGGTCGAGCGCCACCTCGCGCAAGGCCTCGTCGCTGTTGGCCGGGTCGAGCTGATAGGTCTTCTTGTCGCCGACCAGCAGACCGCCGGAACCCACGGCATCACGAAATGGCCCATAGAAGGCCGAGGCGTACTTGGCCGCATAGGCCAGGATCAGGGTGTCTTGGCGCCCGGCTCCGTCGAGCGCCTCGCGGATCGCGCCCACCCGGCCATCCATCATGTCCGACGGCGCGATCACGTCGCAGCCGGCCGCCACCTGGACCAAGGTTTGCCGGACCAGGATCTCGACGCTCTCGTCGTTGAGGATCACGCCGTCGCGCACCAGGCCGTCGTGGCCGAGACTGTTGTAGGGATCGAGCGCCACGTCGCAAATGATGCCGAGGTCCGGCACGGCCGCCTTGAGGGTGCGGATGGCGCGACACACGAGATTGTCCGGGTTCGTTGCCTCTTCGCAGGCCGGCGTCTTCACCGATTGATCGAGGTAGGGGAACAGGGCGATCGCCGGGATGCCCAGCTCCGCCGCCGGAGCGACCGCGTCCACCAAGGTGTCGGGGCCGTAGCGCTCGATGCCCGGCATGGACGCGACTTGGCTGACGCCCTCGGCCTCCTGGACGAAAACCGGCCAGATGAGATCGTCGGTGCCGAGCCGCGCCTCGGCCACTAGGCGCCGGGTCCAAGGTTGAGCCCGATTGCGCCGCATCCGGACCTGGGGGTAGGCCCCAAGGGTTTCCGGCGCGCGAACCCGCGCCGCGCGCGCGTTCGGATCGAGCCCATCGGACACCGCGCGCAGAACAGGATTGGTCTTCGCCTTGGCCATGGACCTATACGGTTTCACACAAGGGAGCCAAGTCTATGCCGGGCGGCGCGGCGCAACAAGCCGGGCCAGGATCTCCTCGGTCGAGCTCACCGTCGCATACTCGCCTTGCAGGTTGGCCAGGGTGAGGGCCTGGATTTCTTCGGCGCGCCACACTCGGCCAGCCAGGTCGGTGCGGTCGGCCGTCGCCGTCGCATCGGCCACCACATAGGTCTCGTAGCCCAGATTGCCCGCCATGCGCGCGGTGGCCTCCACACAATTGTTGGTGGCGACGCCGGTCATGACCAGCGTGTGGATACCCTGGTCTTCCAGATAAGGGCCGAGGCCGGTATCGACGAAGGCGCTGTTGGTCGACTTCTGCACCACCAGCTCGCCAGCCTGCGGGCGGGCCTCGTCTTTGAAGTCGCACCCGGGTTGCCCGGGCCGGTAGGGCGAGTCCGGCTCGCGGGACAGGTGCTGGACGTGAATGACCGGCCGGCCCGTCCTGCGCCAGCCCGCCAGCAGCCGGCCAGTGTTCGCCTCGGCCTCAGGATTGTTGCGCTGGCCATAGCGGGGGTCGTCGAAGGCCTTCTGCAGATCGATGATCAGCAACGCCGCATTCGACGGCAGTTCGTCGTCCGAGGGTATTATTATTTTACTCGAAGATGATCTCGTAACATTTTGATGTATAGTAGACATTAGTCGGCGCTCCCTATCTTATGTTCGGGGCCCACCGTGTCGGTGGCGCTTTAGCGTTTGGTGACCCGGAGCAAGCTGCCCCTCAAATCCCGGGAGTCCGTCACTGGTGGACCAGGCCGTCGCACAACAAACAAAAACCGCCGCGGCGTCACCGGGCGGTTCGTCAATCCGCTCGCTTTAGCCGCATTTCTAACGCGCCCGCAATCTAAGCCTCAAATCGGCGCTTGAGGCTAAGCTCACACCCGAACAGGGGTGGCTGTCAAGAACCTCGCACTGGACCGCC
>JAUVQB010000367.1 GCA_030598385.1 Alphaproteobacteria bacterium
GCCCCACCGGACCGGGTCATCGAGGCCATGTTCTGAGGCGGAGCGGGCTGGTGCGATTCCACGCAAGTGGATACCGCTCCAGGTCCGCGCAATCCGAACTCCGCTAAGCCGCGCAGATCCGCGCGTCTTCGCCGTAGTCCACGTCGCCGAGGGCGTTGAGGCTGGCCTCCGGGCCGCACAGCGGACAGGCGGGATCGGCCTGAACCTTCACTTCGCGGAAGACGCTGGCCAGGGAATCGTAAAGCAGCAGCCGGCCGGACAGGCTCTCGCCGATGCCCAGCAGCTCCTTGATCACCTCGCTCGCCTGCATGGCGCCCAGGGTGCCGGCGAGCGCGCCCATCACCCCCATATCGGCACAGCCCTGTTTCGGGTCCTCCGGCTGGGTCGGGAAGACGCAGCGCTGGCAGGGATGGGCCGTGGCGTCCTCGGACCCGCGCTCATGGGCCTTGAAGGTGGTGATCTGGCCGTCGAAGCGCATGATGGCGGCGGACACCAGCGGCCGCTTGGCGAAATAGCAGGCATCGTTGACGAGATAACGGGTCGCGAAGTTGTCCGATCCGTCGGCCACCACGTGGTGGGCCGAGATCAGATCGAGGGCCCGGTCGCGGACCAGGCGTTCGCGGATGGCAACGACCTGGACGTCCGGGTTGATCTCGGCGATTCGGGCCTGGGCGCTTTCCACCTTGTCGACCCCCACCTTCGAGGTGTCGTGGACCACCTGGCGCTGCAGGTTGGAGAAGTCGACCACGTCGTCGTCGATGACCCCGAGGGTGCCGACGCCGGCCGCCGCCAGGTAGAGCAGCAGGGGCGAGCCGAGGCCGCCGGCGCCGACCACCAGGACCTTGGACTCGAGCAGCTTTTCCTGGCCTTCCTCGCCGATTTCCGGCAGCACGATGTGCCGTGCGTAGCGTTCGATTTGTCGGTCGCTGAGTTCCATGGCCTACATGCCTTCGAACAGGTCGGTGGTGAGATATCGCTCGGCGAAAGACGGCAGGATGACCACGATCATCTTGTCGGCCATGACCGGCCGGGCGCCGACCTCGAGCGCGGCGGCCAGCGCCGCTCCGGAGGAGATGCCCACCGGCAAGCCTTCCAGCGCGGCGGCCTCGCGGGCGAGGGCAAAGGCCGTGTCGTTGGCGATCCTGAGCACCTCGTCGATCAGGTCCATGCCCAGGATGTCTGGTATGAAACCGGCGCCGATACCCTGAATCTTGTGGGGGCCGGGCTGTCCGCCGGAGAGCACGGGGCTGTCTTCGGGCTCCACCGCGATCATTCTGAGGTCGGGCTTCTTGGCCTTGAGGGCCTCGCCGACCCCGGTCAGGGTCCCCCCGGTGCCGACGGCGGAGATCACCACATCGACCTGGCCGGCGCTGTCGGCCCAGATCTCCTCAGCCGTGGTCAGGCGATGGACGGCGGGATTGGCCGGGTTCGAGAACTGCTGCGGCATGACCGCGTGGGGCAGCTCGTTCAAGAGGGCCTCGGCCTTCTCCACGGCGCCGCGCATGCCAAGCGAGCCGTCGGTCAGCACCATTTCGGCGCCCAAGAGGCGCAACATCTTGCGGCGCTCCACCGACATGGTGTCCGGCATGGTGAGGATCAGGCGATAGCCCTTTGCCGCGCAGACGAAGGCTAGTGCGATGCCGGTGTTGCCGCTGGTCGGCTCGACGATCACCGTCTCGGGCGTGATCTGGCCGGCGGCTTCGAGCGCCTCGATCATGGCAAGCCCGATGCGGTCCTTGACTGAGCCCGCCGGATTGAAGAACTCGCACTTGGCGACCACCTCGGCCTTGACGCCGTGCCGTGCGGCAAGGCGCGACAGGCGAACCATCGGCGTGGCGCCAATGGTCTCCAAGATGTTGTCGTAGACACGGCCGCGGAACTCGCCCTGGGCCGAAAGACGTGGCGCCAAAGCGGCGCTGGTCATGTGACGCTCTCCCTCAGGTCCTGGCTATGTCTCGCGGCGACCTCAAATGCTGAAGTCCGGAACCTTCATGGCCTCGCTGGCAATGTCCATCTTACGGGCCTGGTTGCACAATTCCTCGATGGTCAGCTTGTCGAAGCGCTCCAGCATTTCCTGCTGGGCGTTCTGCCACAAGGGCCGCACGACCTTGAGCCCGATCTCCGAGCCGTTCAATTCAGCGACCGGATCGCCGGCGCCTTCCAAATCGCGCACGATGCGCACGATCTCGCCCACGCTGATGCGGCGGCGCTCGCGCGCGAGGCGATAGCCGCCCTTCGGGCCGCGCTGGCCGGCCAGCACGCCGTTGTGGACCAGGTGTTGCAGGACCTGCTCCAGATAGCGCCGCGGGATTCCCTGGCGCCGCGAGATATCGATCGAACGCACCGGGCCCGGCCCGGCGTGGTAGGCGATGTCGACTACCGCCTCGATGGCGAACAGGAGTTTTTTCGACAGTCGGAACATCGTTTGGCTATGGTCCCCCGGGGCTAAGACGATGCGGCCGCGGAGCCAGCGCCGCTCTTTCGCCCGTCACCCTCTCGCCCATCGAGGCCGGTCGAGCCGAAGC
>JAUVQB010000378.1 GCA_030598385.1 Alphaproteobacteria bacterium
GACATGAGGCGGCGCATCAGCGCCTCGCCATCCACGTCGTAGAAGGAATCGCCGTTGTCGCACAGCGGGCCGACCAGCCGGAACAGGCCGGTCTCGGCGTCCTCCGCGCGGTTCGCCGTGAGGGCGTGGTAATACCAATGGTAGGCGAAGGTATCGAGCAGGGTGTGATAGCCGGCGTCGAGATAAAGCCATGTCTCCTCGCCGCGCTGCTTCACGTTCTCGACTCGCGTCAGGAGGGCCGCCGCGTCGCTCACCAGGCACCGCCCCGGCTCGGTGATGATCTCCACCGCCTCGCCCAGCGCCTGGTGCACGGGCGTCAGCAAGGCCTCGGCGAAATCCTCGAGCTCGGTGCCGGAGCGGTAGTAGCCGATGGCCCGAGACTGGTCGTGATACTTCACGTAGTCGACCGGGAAACCGCCGCCGACATTGATGCATGCGAGCGTCTCGCCGAGCGCGCCCTCGACCTCCCGGGCCTGGGCCGCGATGAAGCGGCCGGCTTCGGCATAGCTCGCCCGGTCGGTCACCTGGGAGCCGATATGAACGTGGAGGCCCACAAGGTTGAGCTGCGCCTTGCCGGCGCGCAGAATCTCCAGCGCCGGGCCCAACTGGTCCACCGTCATGCCGAACTTGGTACGACTGGAGGCGGTCTCGATGCCCGGCGCCGTACCGCTTTGAAGCTCGGGCACGAGGCGCAACGCCACGTTGGCGCGCTTGTTTGCCGCCGCCGCAACGTCGCGAATGCGCTCCAGCTCGAACAGGGAGTCGACATTGATCGCCTTGATCGGCGGGTCGATCGCCGCGGCGATCTCGGACCGGGCCTTGGCGACGCCGTTGAGCACGATCGCCTCGTCCTTGAAGCCGGCGCGGCGCGCCTTCCACAGCTCGCCCTCCGAGTTGACCTCGAGGGCGCAGCCCGCCTCGCCGACGAGGCGCAGCACCGCCATCAGCGAACAGGCCTTGCTGGCATAGGCCACCGTCGTGTTGGCGTGGCGAGCCCGAAATGCGGCGCTGAGCCCCTCGGCGTTTTCGCGAATGCGCTTCGCCGAATAGACGAAGACGGGCGTGCCCTCGGCCTCGGCCAGGGCGGCCAGATCGACCCCGTCCATGACGAGGCGCCCGCCCCGCGCTTCGAGGAACCCCTCCGTCTGCCAAGGGGTCAGCGAAAAGGCATCGCTCATGGGCCTCGAACCTCTCTAATTGACGTGGCCATCGAGTGGAATGCACGGCTGGTGCTTCCGAAGCCGGCACAGTCCGGGCTCGCTCTGGCGGAGTCAAGCGTGCCGCCCAACGACACCCGCGTGCGGCGATTGACAGGACTGTTCGGCCGTCGTCTGTTCGTGCCGTGAGGCGATGCATGAGCGAACGGCCCATCGCGATCGTGCCGCTGCAAGACGCGCCGGGCACCCTGTCAATCTGCGCCCGCTGGCTGAACGGCGAATGGGGCCAGGCCGAAGGCCACAGCCTGGATGTGACGGCGGACTGGCTGCGCGACGTCATCGCGCCCGGCTCCGGCGAGGCGGGCTTCGTGGCGCTCGACGGCCGCGCCCCGGTCGGGGTTTGTCTGCTGGTGGCTTGCGACCTCGACTCGCGGGCCGAATTGACGCCCTGGGTCTCCGGGTTCTACGTCCTCCCGGGCTACCGCCGCCGGTCGATCGGGACGCGGCTGCTGCGGGCGGTCGTGGGAGCCGCCAGATCCGGCGGCGCAGCCAACCTCTATCTCTACACCCACACCGCCGAAAGCCTTTACCGAAGGTTCGGCTGGCGGGTCATGGAGCGCTTTCCCCTCGACGGCAAGGCCTTCGCCCTGATGGCGAAGGCCCTGGAGTAAGCCACATTCCAGAGTTCGTCAGTCCTTGGGCTTCCAGGAGTCCACGTAGCCCGCCCATTCGACCCCCTCGGGCAGGTCGCCGACCGTCACCATGTCGCGCGTGTCGACCATGACCGCGACCTCGTCGGTCTCCTTGCGCGGGTTGGTCATGGCGGTCTCGTAGGCCTTGGGATGGGGCCCATGGGCGAAGCCGGCCGGGTGCAGCGTCGCCATGCCCGGCTTGATGTTGTCGCGGCTGAAGAACTGGCCACGATGATAGAACAGGAACTCGTCGAAGTCGTCGTTGGAATGATAGAACGGCAGCTTGAGCGCGCCCGGATCGGATTCCAGCGGCCGTGGCGCGAAGGTGCAGATGACGAAGCGGTCGGCGACAAAGGTGGTGTGGGCCGAGGGCGGCAGATGGTAGCGCGCCGACATGAGCGGCCGGATGTCGCGCCAGTTGATCCGGACCGGCGCCAGCGTGCCGTGCCAGCCCACCGCGTCCAACGGGTTGAAGGGAAACACCTGGGTCGAGAGCGTGCCGGCGCGCTTGATGGAGACGCGCCATTCCTCCTCCGACTGCTGGTCGCGAAAGGCCTCGTCGATCGCCGGCGTGTCCAGCATCGCCGGATCGAAGATCGCGTGGCC
>JAUVQB010000263.1 GCA_030598385.1 Alphaproteobacteria bacterium
AGGCCTGTGTCGGCCAACAGCGCGAGGACTATCTCTTACCCACGGTCTCCGGCGAGAAGGTGGACTGCCTGGCCATGACCGAGCCGGGCGCCGGCTCCGACGTGCGCTCCATGAAGTGCCGGGCCGAGCGGGACGGCGAGCATTTCGTCATCAACGGCACCAAGCATTTCATCAGCCACGCCGACTGGGCCGACTACGTGATCCTCTTCGCCGCCACCGGCGAGGAGGAGGGCCCGCGCGGCCCGCGCAAGAAGATCACCTCCTTCATCGTCGACAAGGGCACGCCGGGCTTCGAGGTGCGGCCCGGCTACAAGTCCGTGTCGCACCGCGGCTACCACAACTTCGTGCTCAATTTTGACGACTGCCGGCTGCACGAGAGCCAGGTTCTTGGGGAGGTCGACCACGGCTTCGACGTGGCCAACGAGTGGCTGGCGGCGACCCGCTTGTCGGTCGCAGCCTGCTCGCTCGGCCAGGCCCAGCGGGCGCACGAGATGTCGGTCGATTGGGCGGCGACCCGCAAGCAGTTCGGCCAGACCATCGGCCGTTTCCAGGGTGTCTCCTTCAAGCTCGCCGACATGGCGCTCGCCATCAAGGCGGCCGAGCTGCTCACCCTGGAGGCCGCCTGGAAGCTCGACCAGGGCACCATGACCGACAGCGACGCGGCCATGGCCAAGCTGCACGCGACCGAGACGCTGGCCATGGTGACCGACGAGGCGATCCAGATTCACGGCGGCATGGGCCTGATGGACCAGCTGCCGCTGGAGCGCTTCTGGCGCGACGCCCGGGTCGAGCGGATCTGGGAGGGCACCAGCGAGATCCAGCGCCACATCATCTCGCGGGCACTCCTGCGGCCGCTCGAATCGTGACGAGACGCGGTTCTACGACCGAAACGTCATTAAGATTCACCACAGAGGCACGGAGGAAAGCATTGAAATGAAATCATCATTTCAATGATCTGAATTGATTCTTTTCTTTGTGGCTCTGTGCCTCTGTGGTCCATCTCGTTTATTGTCGGCCGAATCGAAAAACGAACGGGGATGTCATGAGCGAAGTCCTGAAGATCGAACGCAAGGGGGCGATCCTGGAGGTCACCCTGGACCAGCCCAAGGCGAACGCCATCGACGCCGTCACCAGCCGCCTCATGGGCGAGGCCTTCTGCCGGTTCCGCGACGATTCCGACCTCCGGGTCGCCATCCTCACCGGGGCCGGCGAGCGTTTCTTCTCGGCCGGCTGGGACCTGAAGGCCGCGGCCGAGGGCGAGAGCTCGGACACCGACTTCGGCCCCGGCGGCTTCGCCGGCCTGACGCGCCTGTTCGACCTCGACAAGCCGGTCATCGCCGCGGTGAACGGCCTCGCCTTCGGCGGCGGCTTCGAGCTGGCGTTGGCCTGCGATCTCATGGTGGTCGCCGAGACCGCGGAGCTGTGCCTGCCGGAGGCCTTCGTCGGCCTGTTCCCGGACAGCGGCACGATCCGCCTGCCGCGCCGGCTGCCCCGCGCCGTCGCCCTGGAGATGCTGGTGACCGGCCGGCGCATGGGTGCCGAGGAGGCAGGGCGCTGGGGCCTGGCGAACGCCATCGTGCCCCAGGCCGAGGTCATGGCCAAGGCGCGCGATATCGCCGCGGATATCGTCAAAGCCGCGCCCCTTTCCATCGCGACCATCAAGGAGCTCTTGCGCAAGTCCGAGGCGCTCGACGCCGAGGCGAGCTTCGCGCTTCTGGAAGAGGGCGCCATCGCCAACTACGAGGCCCTGCTGGCCTCGGAAGACGCGCAGGAAGGTCCGCGCGCCTTCGCCGAAAAGCGCGATCCCGTCTGGAAGGGGCGGTAAAGACGGCTCGCCCGCGCCGGAGGACTGGGGTGCGGGCCGTAGGTCTTAGGAAAGGTGCGTCTTGAAGAAGGCCATGGTCCGCTCCCAGGCAAGCTCGGCCGCGGCTTCATCGTAGCGCGGCGTGGAGTTGTTGTGAAAGCCGTGCCGGGTGCCGGGATAGCTGTACATCCGATAGTCGGCGTTGTTGGCCATGAGCGCGGCTTCGTAGTCGGGCCGCATGGCGTTCACGCGCTCGTCGTTCTCGGCGTAATGGATCAAGAGCGCCGCGCGGATTTTCGCCACGTCGGCCGTCTCGGGCGCGCGGCCGTAAAACGGCGCGGCGGCGTTCAGGTCGCCGGCGAGTTCGACCGCCAGAAAGTTGGTCGCGCCGCCGCCCCAGCAAAAGCCCGTGGCGCCGAGCTTGCCGGTCGAGAGCGCGTGCGACTTGAGAGTGCGGGCGCTGTTGGCCATGTCCTGGCGCAGCTCGGCCTGATCCAGGGTCTTCTGCATCGCGCGGCCGTCGTCGTCGTTGCCCGGATAGCCGCCGATCGGCGACAGCCCATCGGGCGCCAGCGCCAGGAAACCTTCCACCGCCGCGCGCCGCGCCACGTCCTCGATGTAGGGGTTGAGCCCGCGGTTTTCGTGGATCACCAACACGGACGGGAACGGCCCTTCGCCGCTCGGCCGCACCAGGTAGCCGCGCATCTCGCCCGAGGTGCCGCCTGGCGAGGGATAGTCCACGTAAAGCGCCTTGATGCGCTGGTCGGTGAAAGAGATGGTCTGGGCCTCGGCATAGCGTGGCAGCAGACTCTCAGCCATCGCCAGGGCGGACCCGCCGGCGACGGTCAGGGCCGCCGCGCGGCTCAGGAACTGGCGGCGCTCGATTCGTCCGTGACAGTAGTCGTCGTAAAGCGCGAATACCCTCTCATCGATCCGGTTCCTCGTCATCGCCGCGTTCCCTTTCTTCGAGGTTCAAGTAGGCGCCCCGAATTGAACAGCTTTCGGCCGAACCTTTGCACCCCCAAATTTGGATACGGCGGTCACAATTTGGCGAACCTCGCCCTTGCGCCGGAACGCGCCGCATCCCCTGGCAACCGCGCGCGGTCCTCCCTAGACTGCCCCCATGTCATTGGATCTCTCTTTCGCCGAAACCGGCGCCGGTCCGCCGCTCGTGATCCTGCACGGCCTGTTCGGGTCGAGCCGCAACTGGGCGAGCCTCGCCCGGCAGCTCGGCGAGACCCACCGGGTCTTCACCCTCGACCTGCGCAATCACGGGGCTTCGCCCTGGGCGGAGACCATGACCTACCGGGAGATGGCCGCGGACGTGGCCGTCTTCCTGGCGGGTCACGGCCTGGAGGGCGCCACGGTGCTGGGCCACTCCATGGGCGGCAAGACCGCCATGCTGCTGGCCCTCGAACGGGGCGCCCTGGTCGGCCGCCTGATCGTGGTGGATATCGCGCCGGTCGCCTATGGCCACAGCCATCTGCCCACT
>JAUVQB010000188.1 GCA_030598385.1 Alphaproteobacteria bacterium
CCGCCTCAATCGGCGTAGGAGCGCAGCCGCACCGGCTGGCGGCGCGCCCCCCAGTGCCCGGGCCGGGCCTCGAAGACTCCGGCCAGCGGGGTTCCGCAACTGTTGCAGCGACCTTTGGCGTCGAGATTCCAGGCACCCAGGGTGTACCAGTCGCGACCGATCAGCTTCTCTCCGCAGCCGTGGCAGTAGGTGCTGCCGCCGGACTCGTCATGGACGTTGCCGGTGTAGACGTGATGCAGGCCGTTGCGCCGGGCGTACTGACGTGCACGGGTCAGCGTCGCCGGGGGCGTCGGCGGTTTGTCGCGCATCTTCCAGTCGGGGTGGAAGGCGGTGAAGTGCAGGGGGACGTCCGGCCCCAGTTCGGCAACGACCCAGCGAGTCATCTCGTCGATCTCTTCCGGTTTGTGTCGCTTAGCTGCCATCTCTGATCCTCCGTTTTCCTAACTATAACGGTGGACCAAATCAGTGGGGGAGGACCAGAGCGCCTTGGCCCCGACGTGCCGCTCCACTTCACCGCCTTCCACCCCGACTGGAAGATGCTGGACAGGAGGGCGACGCCGCCGCAAACGCTTTTAGAGGCGCGGCGGATCGCCCGCGAGGCGGGCTTGCGCCACGTCTATACCGGCAACGTCCACCACGAGGCGACCCAGACGACCCACTGCCACGGCTGCGGGGGCCGCCTGATCGGCCGCGACTGGTACGAGATCACCCATTGGGCGCTGACCGACGACGGCCGCTGCCCCGACTGCGGCACCCCCTGCGCCGGGCGCTTCGACGGGCCGGTGGGCAATTGGGGCCGCCGCCGCGCGCCCATGCGGGTCGGCGTCGGCGCGTGACGGCCGTTAGTGGCCGCCCGCCGTCACCCCGCCGTCGATGGGGAGCGCAGCCCCGGTAATGAAGCCGGCGTCGGGCGAGGCGAGGTAGAGGATCGCCTTGGCGACCTCCTCGGCGGTGCCGACGCGCTTCATGGGGTGAAACTCGGCCTGGTCGTCCAGATCGGCCCGGGGCGTGCCGTCCTCGGAGAAGCCGAGGCGCGCCATGTCCGTGTCGATGACGCCCGGGCAGACGCAGTTGACCCGGACGGCGGGCGCCAGCTCGATCGCCATGGCCCGGGTCAGGTTGACGATCGCGCCCTTGGACGCGCAATAGGCCGTCACGCCCGCGTAGCCCTCGAGGCCGGCGATGGAGGCGAGGTTGACGATCGATCCAGCACCGCTTTCTTCCAGGGCGGGGAGCGCCGCGCGGCTGCAGAAGTAGGTGCCCTTCACGTTGATGTCCATCATGGAGTCCCAGAAGGCCTCGTCGGACTCGGCGATCGGCCGGCGCTCGAACACCCCGGCGCTGTTGACCAGCACGTCGAGGCCGCCGTGCGCCGCCAGCGCGGCTGCCACCGCCGCCTCGCAGCCGGCTGCGGTCGCCACGTCGCCGGGCGCGGCAACCAGCCGGCTGCCCCCGCCCATGGCCTCGATCGCCCGGGCGACGGAGTCTTGCGTCCGGCCGTTGATGGCGACCCGCGCGCCGGCCTCGAGAAAGGCTTGGGCGGCCGCGCGGCCGATGCCGCGGGACCCGCCGGTGATGAGCACTGCCTTGCCGTCGATGTTCATACCAGACCTCCCCTCTTATTTCGCGACCTCACTATCTTACGAAGTGCCGGTCTTGGCTATTCCGGTCCTCTTGCTTGGGCGCGGGCCGGCCTATAGTGCCGGCATGCCCCATTTTTGGACCCGCCACAAGACAACCCTGGTTGCTTTTGCCGCCGCCACGGCGGCCTTGGCCCTGCTGTTCGTGCTGTGGACGCCGGTCTGCCTCTGGACCCTGGGCTCGGCGAGCGAGTGCCGGGCGATGACCTGCGAGCTCATTGCCATGCGCCGGCCCCATGGCGACCACGACTGGTGCGAGGCCTGGTTCGAGCGGTTCCGCGAACCGCCAGTGCCCACTGAGCCGGGCGCGCCGGCGCCGCCGGTGGATTAGGGCCGCCGGGTCAACACGCCGACCCTCAAGGCTTTCGGCCGACGCCGCGGTACTAAACGTGACTTGCCCTTTTCGCCCGCTCGGCTATAACGGCGTCGACGCGCGGCGTTGTCTGCCCGCGCGCATCCGGAGGTCCCACATGCTCGGTATGACCCGACCAATCTTCTGACCGCCGGCCGCGCAAGCTTTTGAGCTTGGTCCGGCCGGGGATCGCTTTCCCTGTCGCCTGGACCGAAGCCATGCTTGCTTTCTTTGAAAATCTCGTCGACCCGTTTCCCGCCACAGTTCCGGCCAAGCCGCCGCGCAGGCTGTTCGGCTTCATGTGGCACTACGCCAAGCCGATCGCGCCGCACCTCGTGCTGGTGTCGTTGACGGCGGCCGCCTTCGCCATCCTCGAGGTCGCGCTGTTCGGCTTCCTCGGCAACCTGGTCGATTTCTTCGCCGCCTCCGAGCGCGCGACCTTCTGGTCCGACCACCTCTGGTGGCTGCTCGGGGTCGGGCTGCTGATCCTCGTGGTCATGCCGCTCGTCGAGTTGCTTCACGAGGCGCTTACCAACCAGGTCATCATGGGCAATTTCCCCATGCGCATCCGCTGGCTCGCGCACCGCTACGTGCTGCGGCAGTCCATGGCCTTCTTCCAGGACGATTTCGCCGGCCGGGTCGCGACCAAGGTCATGCAGACCTCCCTGGCGGTGCGCGAGGTGGTCGCCTTGACGACCGAGGTCTTGGTCTACGTGACGGTCTATTTCGCCGGCGCGCTGGTGCTCTTCGCTCAGAGCGACTGGCGCATCATGGCGCCGCTCGCCCTCTGGTCGGTCGCCTACGGCGCGGCCATGTGGGTCTTCGTGCCGAGGATGCGCGAGATCTCCGAGGCGCAGGCCGCTGCGCGCTCGGACGTTACCGGTCGGATCGTCGATTCCTATACCAACATCCAGACGGTCAAGCTGTTCGCCCACGCGGCGCAGGAGGAGACCTACGCCCGGGACTCCATGACCCCCTTCATGGACACGGTGCACCGGCAGTTCCGGCTGGTCACCCGGCTCAACGTGCTGCTCGAGCTGTTGAACGGCCTGCTGCTGGTCTCCGTCGGGCTGATCGGGATCTGGCTGTGGACCGCCGACGCTGTTACCGCCGGGGCGGTGGCGCTCGCCGTCGGGCTGATCTTGCGCCTGAAGGGCATGTCCCACTGGATCATGTGGGAGATCGCCTCGCTGTTCGAGAACATCGGCACGGTGCAGGATGGGCTCGAGACCATCGCCCGCGAGCACGACCTGGTCGACCGGCCGGCGGCGCTGGCGCTGGCGATCGATCATGGCGGCATTGCCTTCGAGCACGTGCGCTTCCACTACGGCAAAGAAGGCGGCGTGCTGGACGATCTGTCACTTACCATCGCGCCGGGCGAGAAGATCGGGCTGGTCGGGCCCTCGGGCGCCGGCAAGTCGACCATGGTCAACCTGCTGCTGCGGTTCTACGACACCGAGGCCGGGCGCATCCTGATCGACGGCCAGGATATCGCCGGGGTCACCCAGGAAAGCCTGCGCGCCGCTATCGGCCTGGTGTCCCAGGACACCTCCCTGCTGCACCGCTCGGTGCGCGACAACATCCGCTATGGCCGGCCGGAGGCGGACGAGGCCGAGATCCTGGCGGCCGTAAGGGCGGCGAAGGCCGACGGTTTCATGCCGGACCTGGCCGACCGCGGCCACCGGAGAGGCTTGGACGCCCATGTCGGCGAGCGCGGCGTCAAGCTGTCGGGCGGACAGCGCCAACGCATCGCCATTGCCCGGGTGATTTTGAAGAATGCGCCGATCCTGGTCTTGGACGAGGCGACCTCGGCGCTCGATTCCGAGGTGGAAGCCGCGATCCAAGATTCGCTGAGCGATCTCATGGACGGCAAGACCGTCATCGCCATCGCCCACCGGCTTTCGACCATCGCCGAGATGGACCGCCTGATCGTGATGGACCGCGGCCGGATCGCCGAGGAGGGCACCCACGAGGAACTCCTCGCGGCGGGCGGCCTCTACGCCAGGCTGTGGGCGCGGCAATCCGGCGGGTTCCTCGACATCGGGGCGGGGGAAAAGGGGCAGGTCGGCCTCGCGCCAGTGCTGCCAGTGCCGCCAGGGAAATCCGGGGCGCCGGGCGCGCCCGCGCCGCCGGTGGACTAAAGGCGGACTGATCCCGGCCGGCGTCCC
>JAUVQB010000373.1 GCA_030598385.1 Alphaproteobacteria bacterium
GGTCCGACGCTCAGCGATTGGGAGCGCGGGTTCTTCGCCGAGGCCGATCCCCACGGTTTCATACTGTTCAAGCGAAACTGCGAGACCTCGGAACAGGTCGCGGCCCTGACCGGCGCTTTGCTCGACTGCGTGGGCCGGCCCGACGCGCCTGTCCTGGTGGACCAGGAGGGCGGCCGGGTCCAGCGCCTGGGGCCGCCCCATTGGCACGCCATGCCGGCGGCCGGCCGGTTCGGCAAGCTGGCGGCCCGTGACGCCGAGGCCGGCCGCGAGGCGGTGGCGCTGAATGCCCGGCTGCTGGGCGACGAACTGACAACCTGTGGCATCACCGCCGACTGTGTGCCGGTGCTCGACCTGTCCACCCCCGAGACTCACGAGGCCATCGGCGACCGGGCGTTCGGCTCCGAGCCCGCGCTGGTCGCCGAGCTCGGGCGTGCCTTGCATGATGGTCTCCTAGCCAGCGGTGTGCTGCCCATCATCAAGCATATGCCGGGGCACGGCCGGGCAAGCGTGGACAGCCACCTGGAACTGCCGCGGGTGAGCGCCAGCCTGGCGGAGCTCGAAGCGAGCGATTTTGCGCCATTTCGCGCACTCGCCGATGCGCCCTGGGCGATGACGGCCCATATCGTCTTCGAAGCCGTCGATCCCGAGCGGCCGGCCACGGTCTCGCCCCGGCTGATCGAGGAGGTGATACGCGGGTTCATCGGGTTCGATGGCGTTATCGTGAGCGACGACCTGTCGATGGAGGCGCTCTCGGGTTCTCCCTCGGAGCGGGCGCAGGCATCGCTGGCCGCGGGCTGCGATCTCGTTCTCCATTGCAACGGGGAGCCGGAGGAGATGACCGAACTGGCCGAGGGCGTGGGGGAGATATCGGCGATGAGCGCCGAGCGCCTGGCTCGCGCGGCGGCTAAGGTGCCGGCCGCTCCGGCGCGCCTCGGCGCGGACGAACGGCAGGACATGCAGGCCCGGCGGGACGCCCTCCTGTGCCAGGCAGCCGCAGCATAGGACTGAGCATTTGACCGGTGATTTCACGGCCCTCCTTTATGACGCCTCGACCTGGGTGCTGCCGGTGCTGTTCGCCATCACCCTGCACGAGGCCTCCCACGGCTACGTCGCCTGGCGCCTGGGGGACGACACCGCCTACCGGCTGGGCCGCGTCACCTTCAATCCCCTGAAGCACGTGGACCCCTTCGGGACGGTGGTCCTGCCGGCCTTGTTGTTCATGGCCGGCGGATTCCTGTTCGGCTGGGCCAAACCGGTGCCGGTGAACTTCGGCCGGCTCAACCAGCCGCGGCGGGACATGGTGCTGGTGGCCGCGGCCGGGCCGGCCTCGAACCTGGTGCTGGCGGCGGTCTCGGCCTTGGGGTTTCATTTACTCCCTTTCGCCTCGGAGACATTGGGCACCTGGCTCGCCGACGCGCTCGGCAAATCGATCCTCATCAACCTGGTGCTGGCGGTGCTCAACATGCTGCCGCTGCCGCCCCTCGACGGCGGGCGGGTGGCGGTCGGGCTGCTGCCGAGGGCGCTGGCCTTGCCGTTGGCCCGGCTCGAGCGTTGGGGCCTGTTGATCCTGATCGGCGGCCTCTTTCTGCTGCCGATGCTCGGGCGTCAGATTGGATTGGACCTCGATCTGTTTCACTGGTTGATTGGGGTGCCGGTAAACTGGTTGCTGCCCTTCTTCGCCGCGATGGCGGGGCTTGAGTTAGGATGAGGCCATGAACGACCCCCAACCCTTCGAAGAAGACCAGCCCGAGGCGGCGCCGGGCGGGCACGACTTCCGGCTCGACCTGGACGGCTATGAAGGCCCGATCGACGTGCTGTTGCAGCTCGCCCGCGAGCAGAAGGTCGACCTGACCCGTCTCTCCATCCTCGAGCTGGCGGAGCAGTACCTGAGTTTCGTGCGCGCCGCCAGACACCTGCGCCTGGAGCTGGCGGCCGACTATCTGGTGATGGCGGCCTGGCTGGCTTACCTCAAGTCGCGCTTGCTGCTGCCGGACGAGGACGGCGGCGAAGAGCCGAGCGGGGCCGAGATGGCGGCGGCCCTGCGCTTTCAGTTGCAGCGGCTGGAGGCCATGCAGGAGGCGGGCCAGCGCCTCATGGCGCGGGCCCAGTTGGGCCGGGAGTTCTTCGCCCGCGGCGCGCCCGAGCCGCTCAGGACGGTCACCCACACCACCTACGACGCGACGCTCTACGACCTGCTGCGGGCCTACGCGCTTCAGTCGGCGAAGGTCGAGGCAAGCGAGCTGCACATACCGCCGACAGAGCTTTATTCCGTCGACGACGCCATTCACCGCCTGCGCGCACTCCTGGGCCATGTGCCGAGCTGGCGCGTCCTTTCGAGCTTTCTGCCGTCGGAGCTGAAGGGCACCCTGCTTTGGCGATCGGCGCTCGCCGCCACCTTTGCGGCCAGCCTGGAGCTGTGCCGGGAAGGCGAAGTGCGGATCCGACAGGACGGCGCATTCGGGCCCATCTATCTCGCCAGCGCGAA
>JAUVQB010000344.1 GCA_030598385.1 Alphaproteobacteria bacterium
GGACTGGTCGCCGTAGCTGTGGCGGAGCTCCGCCTCTTCCGCTGTCGCGGCGAACCACAAGGGCCGCTCCCATCCCGCCGGGGCGCCGAACACGGCGCCTTGGGCGGCGAAGGCATCGTGCAGCGGCGAGCGCTTGGCGTCTCGCGCGGTCTGCGGCTGCTTGTGGGGCCAGTGCATGTCGAACTGGTTGCCGACCGCCTCGCGCACCCGCGCGGTGAGGAAGCGGCGGCTCGCGGCGTAAGGCTCGAAGCGGGCGACGTCCACCTCCCAGAGGTCCATCGGCGGCTCGCCGGCCACGATCCATTCGGCGAGCGCCTTGCCGGCGCCGGCCGAGGAGACGATGCCGATCGAGTTGAACCCGGCGGCGACATAGAAGTTGCGTAGGCTCGGAGCCTCCCCTATCACCTGCCTGGTGTCCGGGGTGAAGCCCTCGGGCCCGTTCATGAAGTGCTGGATGCCGGTTTCCTCCAACACCGGCAGGCGCTCAAGGCCGGCGGTGAGGAAGGGCTCGAACTGATCCCAATCCTCCGGCAGCATGAGGAACGGCGTGTCGCCCGAGGGGCCCGCCGGGTCCCAGGGCTTGGCGTCGGGCTCGAACCCGCCGAGCACCAGCTTGCCGGCATCCTCTTTGACATAGATGCCGCCGTCGAGGTCGCGCACGATGGGGAAGGGGGCCGGCAGGCCCGCAACCGGCTCGGTTACCACGTACATGTGTTCGGCCGCCTGAACGGGGACCGGGACACCGGCCAAGGCGCCGACCTGGCGCGCCCAGACGCCGGCGCAATTGGCCACCGCGCCTGCCTGTATTTCGCTCCCGTCCGCCAGCGTCAGGGTGAAGCCCGCGCCGCGTCGTGGATCTATGGCAGCTACCGCGCTTTTCTCGCGGATCCGCACGCCGGCGCTGCGCGCGCCTTTGGCGTAGGCCATGCAGAGGTCCACGGGGTTGACCTGGCCGTCCTCGCCGACCCAGAGGGCGCCGGCCAGGTCGTCGATGCGGAGCAGGGGGAGTTTCTCGCCGACCTCCGCGGCTGACAGGATGCGCGCCTCCAGCCCGGTCATCTCCCCCATGGCCGCGATGCGGCTGAGCTCGGTCAGGCGGTCGTTGGTTTGCGCCAGCCAGAGCCCGCCGGTCCGGCGGTAGCCGGTCGCCTGTCCGGTCTCCTCTTCGAGCCGGCCGAAAAGTTCTGTCGCATAGATCGAGAGCCGGGTCAGATTGAGGCTCGCACGTAGTGGGCCGACGACGCCGGCGGCATGCCAGGAGGTGCCGCTGGTCAGCTCGTTGCGTTCCAGCAGCAGCACGTCGGTGCACCCCAGCTTGCCGAGATGGTAGGCGAGGCTGAGGCCGATCACGCCGCCGCCGACGATCGCTACCTTGGCCTGGTTCTGCGCGTTGCTCATTTCGCCGCTCGCCCTAAGCCGCCGCGCGTTCCAGGATGTGCACGGTGCCGGCCTCGGGGTCGACCTCCAGCAGGTCTCCGGTCGCGACCGCCTCGCCGTCGGCCATCAGATGGGCCTGGGCGATGGGGGCGAAGTCTTCGGCGCCGAAGAAGCGGCCAACCGCCATCTGCTGCTCCAGGGCGAAGCGCCGCGGCTCGCCCTCTTCGCCCGCCCGGATCGCCCGTTCCTCGTCGCTCAAGCGCATGAAACCCGTTCCCGATCATCGTTACGCCTAACTAAAGACTGAGGCCGCACCCTCTTCAATAAAACTGTTTCGTGATAAGAGATTCTAATATTGTCATATGGCGGTATCGCTTGGCAGTCCCGTGCCCTCATTTGCAACGGATAGGAGCCCATGCATCCAATCATCGCCCTCTGGTCCCACCCGCGCTCCATGTCGACCGCGACCGAGCGATTGATGCGCGAGCGCGGCGACCTCAACTGCTTCCATGAGCCCTACATGTACTATTACTACGTGGAGCGGGCGGTCAGGGTGATGCCTCTCTTCGACGTCGACCCCGAAAAGCCGAAATCCTATGAGGCCATCCGCGACATGCTATTGGAGGCCGGCGAGGCGGGGCCGGTCTTCTTCAAGGACATGAGCTACTACGTGCTGCCGCGCTTGCTTGATGACCGTGACTTTGCCGAGCGCCTGACCCACACGTTCCTGATCCGCGATCCGATAAAAGCCATCCTGTCGTACTACAAGCTCGACCCGGGCCTCACCCTCGAGGAGATTGGGCTGGAAGCGATCTGGACCCACATTCAAGGGATCCGGGACATGACCGGCGCGGTGCCCCCGGTTCTGCACGCCGAGGCGATGCAGGCGGACACGGGCGGGATCATGAGCGCCTATTGGCAAAGGATCGGACTTCCGCCCGCGCGCCATGCCTTGACCTGGCAGACGCAGGATACGCCCGAGGATTGGCATGAGGTCGCCGGCTGGCACGAGGACGTCAGCTCGAAGGGCGGCATCGTCGCCATGAGCGAGGCGGAGGAGCAGGCCGTCGAGGCCGAGTTCGAGCGGGCGGCCGAGGCGGCGCCCCAGTTGCGGCGCTATCTGGAGCACCACCGCCCGTTTTACGAGAAGGCGCGGGCCATCGCCATCGGGTCAGAAGACGCCGTGTCGTAATGGGTAATATAGCGTATTAGAGTTCGCACCGATATGACGGCACACTGTGCTGAGATTAAGCATCGGCGCTAGATTTGGGCCGGCTCAGGCTTGGCCCCAGGTTGGCGGAA
>JAUVQB010000470.1 GCA_030598385.1 Alphaproteobacteria bacterium
ATCGAAACCGAGACACCCATTCCGTTCAACTCCATGAATGACTGGGGCGCCGACGGTAGGATTAAGGCCTCTGCCCCGGCATATAGTCCATTCGTCAGGCATCGAGAACATCTCGAGATAGACTAAGCCCGCTCGGGGTCATTAGCGGTCCATAGCGGCGCACTGCACGAATGACCGCTATTGGATCCACAAGCGGACTTTAGGCGCAGGCCCATGAGCCTTCGAGACTTCGCGACGCTGTCGTTGAGCGGGGTCTTCTCGGTGGCCAGCTATATGCTCTGGTCATAATCTCTGCCTTCCCGTATCACCTACCTGGTGGGGGTTAACGAAAGGGGAAGTGTAGCGGGAATGCGCGAAATCAAGATCCTGAGCGAGGCCGAGTTGCGCGCTTGTGTTGCCCTTGATCGGGACAGCGTCGCTTGCATCGAGGCGTGCTTCCGGGCGCTGGCGACCCGGCCGGTCGTCATGCCGCCGATCCTGTCTCTCGAGATCGCCGAGCACAATGTCGAGGCGGACGTGAAGACGGCCTATATCCCCGGCCTCGACTCCTTTGCCATAAAGATGAGCGTGGGATCTTTCGACAACCCCAAGATCGGCCTGCCCAGCGCCGGCGGCCTCATGGTGGTGTTCAACGCCACGACCGGGCTGGTGGAGGCGGTGCTGCTGGACAATGGCTATCTGACGGACGTGCGCACCGCGGCCGCAGGGGCGGTCGCCGCCAAGTGGCTCGCCCGCGAGGATGCCGGGCGGGTGGGAATCGTCGGCGCCGGCCTGCAAGGCCGCCTGCAGTTGGAGGCCCTCACCTTGGTGCGCGAGGTTGCCCATGCACAAGTTTGGGCGCGCGATGGCGAGCGGGCCGCCGTCTATGCCGCCGATATGGAAGAGAGCTTGGGATTTCCGGTGGCGCCGGCCGAGAGTCTGGAAGGCCTGGTGCGCGAGAGCGACATCGTGGTTACCACCACGCCCAGCAAGGACCCGCTCGTCGAGGCCGGCTGGCTGCACCCCGGCCTGCATATCACGGCCATGGGCTCCGATACCGACCACAAGAACGAGCTGGCGCCCGCGGTGCTGGCCGCGGCGGATCTCTATGTGCCGGACCGCTTGAGCCAATGCGCGAGCCTGGGCGAGCTGCACCACGCCGTCGACGCCGGCGTGGTCGCGGCCGACGCCGTTTATCCCGAGCTGGGGCAGGTCATCGCGGGCGAAGCGCCGGGCCGCGGTAGCGCAGAGCAGATCACCGTCTGCGATCTGACCGGCACCGGCGTCCAGGACACCGCCATCGCCACGCTCGCCCGCGGCCGGGCCGAGGCTGAGGGCGCCGGCGCCGCCATCCAAGCGTGAGAGGAGCGCGAACAGCCGTGCCCGACGTCGAATTGAACTTCAGCCGCGAGGAATACGCGGGGCGCATTGCCAAGGCGCGACGCGCCATGGAACGCCAGGGGATCGAGCTGCTGATCGTCACCGATCCCTCCAACATGGCCTGGCTGACCGGTTACGACGGCTGGTCCTTCTACGTGCATCAATGCGTGCTGCTCACGCAGGAGGGCGACCCGGTCTGGTACGGCCGATCGCAAGACGCTTTTGGGGCCAAGCGCACGGTCTTCATGGGCGAGGCCGATATTCTTTCCTATCCCGACACCTACGTGCAGACGCCAGACCGCCACCCGATGGACCACCTCTCCGGCATCATCGCCGCGAAGGGCTGGGATCGCCGCGCCATCGGCGTCGAGATGGACAACTACTATTTCGCGGCGGCTTGTTACCGGTCC
>JAUVQB010000346.1 GCA_030598385.1 Alphaproteobacteria bacterium
GAGGTGCCCACCACGGCCAGAGGTCCGCGGCGGCGAACCAGGGGAAAATCGCCGAATCCGGTGGGTTCCCGCCCGGGATTGCCGCCGGCCTCATTGGACATATAGCCGGCCCAATGATGCCAGCTCCGCAAAAAGGGCAGGGCGACGTAAGCATCGTGGTTCCCCGGCACCACGGTCACCCGGTCCGGTGTGCCGAGCCGCCGCAGCCAATCCGCTGCCGTCTCGAATTCGCCCGGCAGGGAGATGTTCACCAAGTCGCCCGTCACCACCACATGGTCGGGCTTCTTGGACTTGAGGTTTTCCGTCAAGCGGTCGAGCATGTCGGTGCGGTGAATGCCCTTGCGCCGATACTGCCAGGAGAGGTAGCCGAGCAGCCGCTTGTTCATCAGCTCGCCGATGCGCGGCTGCGGCAGCGGCGGAACGTGGGGATCAGAGAGGTGCGCCAGCCTGAACATGGCCTCGCTCCCGGTCCTTCAGAATCCGCTCCACCAAAACGAGATCCGCCGGCTTGTCCACGTCGATCGCCGCCTCGGCGAAGGGCAGATCGACGATGACCGCCTTCGCCCCGAAGATCTGCGAGGCCTGGCGTGCTGCGCGGTCGACCGTCAGCCGTCCCAGAAGATAGGCCAACAGATTCGGAAGGCCGAAGGCGCCCATGATGCGCCAGGGCCGCTTGCGATTCTGCTCGACACGCCGCCAGAACTCGACCGCACGAAGACCCTGCGGCCGCAACAGCGCGAAGAGATTGGCCCCGCTGCGAGGTCCGTCGCCAAACTTGAGATAGGTGCGCTGGGTCTCCGGATAGGCTTGTTGGATGACGCTCGCCGGGGTCACTGCGGCGGCAACGTCGGCGTCCGAGCCTTCGCAGGCCATCCAGAAATGATCGACCATCTCGACGTTCAGCAGCGGGTGGTCGGCCGTCGTGATGAGCAGGGGATAGGGACTTTCCAGGGATCCAACCGCCTCAAGAATGCTGGCAGTAGGGCTCGCTCCGCAGGGCAACAGCGCCAGCTCGACCCCGGCGGCACGCCGCGACAGGGCCTCGCGATCCTCGTCCGTTGCACCGGCCTGCAACGAGATCGCAATCCGGCCGACCGCGCGGCACTGGCAAAGCGTGTCGACGACGCGCAGCAGCATCGGCACGCCGGCGGCGGGAACCCAGCATTTCTCGGTAACCCCCGCCGCCTGGGCGACCGGGTTATCGCCGCCCCGCTCACCCGCCAGGATCAAGGCGGCGAGGGGGCCGCGGTCTGTGAAATCCGGCCGGCCGGTCAAATCAATCCCTTTTCATACATGCGGTAGGTCTTGTAGGGCGTCGCGCCCGCCATCTCTATGATACGGCGGACACGGGTATTATCCTCCAGAACCCAGGACAACTCTCCCCATTTTGTTCCCTGTGACGCGTGATAGCGCCGCACGCTGTCGATCACGCCAAGGGCAAGGGCCGCGCCCATCGGCCCGTTTTGGAACCGCTGCCGCACGCCCATCAAAGGCAGGCGCGCGGTTCGCGTGCCCCGGACCTTCAGGCGCCACAGCAGCTTGGCCCAGCCGAACGGCAGCAGGCGGCCGCCGAGGTCGGCGATGGCCTCGTTCACGTTCGGCAGGGTTACCGCCATGGCGACGGCCTCACCGTCGAGTTCGGCGATCGCGGCGTGGCCCGGCGAGACGAGCGGGCGCAGGTTCTTGGCCAGAAACGCGATGTCCGCCGGCGAAAGGGGGACGAAGCTCCAATTGTCCGCCCAGGCATCGTTGAAAATCTCGGCGACCGTTTCGACCTCTTCCCGGTAGCGGCTCATGTCGAGGGGGCGAATGCGCACGCCGGCCGCTCTGCGGAGCCATTCGATCGTCTTGACAGCGGCGGCCGGCGGTTCCTTCGCCATGTCATAGAGATAGGCGATCAGGTCTGCTGCCTTGCGATAGCCGCAGGCTTCGAGATGCCGGGCGTAGTAAGGGCGTGCGTGGCCCATCATCAGGTAGGGCGGGGTATCGAAGCCGTCAATCAGGAGGCCGCTCTCGTCGTTGACCGAGAGGCTGAAAGGCCCGACCACCCGTTCGAGGTTGCGTTCCCGTAGCCAAGCCTCCGCCGCCGCCGTCAGGGCCTGGAACACGCCCGGATCGTCGATTGCGTCCAGGAATCCGAAGTGTCCCGTCGCGTCCTCATGGCGCTCCAGGTGGGCCCGGTTGACCTGTGCGCTGATGCGCCCGACGTACTTACCGTTTCGCCGCGCCGTCCAGTAGGCGACCTCCGCCGTCGCGAAAAAGGGGTTCTTGCGGGGATCCAGATGCTCCAGGCGTTCGAAGCGAAGGGGTTGGACCCAGGCTCCGTCGCCGGCATAGATCGCTGTCGGGACTTCAAGGAAGCGCTTCAGGCCCGCGCGGTTATCCACCCGCTCGAGGACGAAGTCGGTAGGTGCGGCGGGGCGCGGTGTCATACCGCTCTTCGCCCTCAGGCGGCCAGTGCCGGCGTCTGCTCCAGCATCTCGAGGACGTCGTGGCGCACGTGGTTCTGATCCATCTCCGCCTTCAGCTGCGCTTCGCTGACGATGCCCTGATCCAGGCATTCGCGCAGCAGCCCGAAGAAGAAGTGCTCCTGGTTGCGGTCGGGATGGCGCTTGTAGCGCAATGGCAGCTTATTGTTCTCGAAC
>JAUVQB010000341.1 GCA_030598385.1 Alphaproteobacteria bacterium
CGCATCGAGGGCGCGCTGACGAAACTGCCCGAGGTGACATCGGCACGGGTGAACCTCAGCACCCGGCGCCTGAACGTGACCTGGGACGGCGCGCCGGGCCTGGCCCAGACCCTGGTCGCGGCAGTCGAGGGCCTGGGCTTCACGGCGGTCCCCTTCGTTCGCCAGCAGTTGGAAAGCCGCGACCGGCGCGCCGAGTCCGAACTCCTCGGGGCCATGGCCGTAGCGGGCTTCGCGGCGGGCAACGTGATGCTGCTCTCGGTCTCGGTCTGGGCCGGATATTTCGAAGGCATGGGGCCCGCGACCCGGGATCTGCTGCACTGGTTCTCGGCGCTGATCGCCTTGCCGGCCATCGTCTACGCGGGCCGCCCCTTCTATCGATCGGCTCTCGCCGCGTTGACCGCCAGACGAACCAACATGGACGTGCCCATATCGCTTGCCGTCTTGCTGGCAGGCGGCATGAGCCTGTTCGAGACCATCCAGGGCGGCCGCTACGTCTATTTCGATTCCGCGGTTGCCTTGCTCTTTTTCCTGCTGCTCGGCCGCTACCTGGATTGCCGTGCTCGCGGGCGCGCCCGGGCGGCGGTCGAACGGCTGCTGGCGTTGACGGTCAGCTCCGTGACGGTCTTGCGAGCCGACGGCCGGCGTTCGGTGCTGACGCCGGACCGGCTGCGGCCGGGGATGCACTTTCTGGCCGCCGCCGGCGAACGGATTGCCGCCGACGGCCGCGTGACGGCGGGCCGCTCGGAGCTCGATACCAGCCTGATCACCGGTGAATCCCTGCCGCGGCCCGTCGCGGGCGGCGATCCGGTATTCGCGGGCACCCTCAACCTCGGCGCGCCGCTCACCGTCGAGGTGACCGCTGTCGGCGAGGGCACCTTGTTGGCGGAAATCGTGCGCCTGATGGAGAACGCCGAACAGCGGCGGGCCCGTTATGTCGCGCTGGCCGACCGGATCTCGCGGTTCTATGCCCCGGCGGTCCACGGCCTGGCCTTGGCGACTTTCCTCGGCTGGGCCTTAGCTGTCGGCGCGCCTTGGCAGGTCGCGCTGCTCCACGCCGTAGCGGTGCTGATCATCACCTGCCCATGTGCTATGGGCCTGGCGGTGCCGGTGGTTCAGATGATCGCCAGCGGCCGCCTGTTGCGCCAAGGGGCGCTGCTAAAATCCGGCACCGCCTTGGAACGGTTGGCCGTGGTCGACACGGTGGTGTTCGACAAGACGGGCACCTTGACCCTCGGGCGGCCGCGGCTGTGCTCGGAGGGGCACGATGCCGACACGCTGCGCCTCGCGGCCTCCTTGGCCGGGGCCAGCCTTCATCCCCTGGCGCGGGCGCTCAGCGCAGCCGCGCCGGACGTGCCGGTGGCGCCGGGCGTGCGGGAGGTGCCCGGATGCGGACTCGCCCTCAAGGCCGAGGGCGGCGACATATGCCTGGGCAGCCGGCGTTGGTGCGGCATCGGCGAGGACGTCTTGGCGCCGCAATTGTCGCCGGCGCCGGAGCTGTGGCTGACCGGGCCCGGGCGCAGCCCGCAGCCTTTCCAATTCGAAGACCCCCTGCGGACCGACGCAGCCGATGTGGTCGCGGCCTTGCGGCGGCAGGGCCTGGCGGTCCGGCTGCTCTCCGGCGACCGGGAAGCCGCCGTCGCCGAGGTGGTCCGTGTGTTGGGGATCGAGGATTGGCGGGCGGCCTGCAGCCCCTCGGACAAGGTGGCGGAACTCGAGCGGCTGAGGGCCGCCGGGCGATCGGTCCTGATGGTGGGCGACGGGCTCAACGACGCCCCGGCCTTGGCGGCGGCGAATGTCTCGCTGTCGCCTTCGAGCGCGGCCGACATCACCCAGACGTCCGCCGATGTGGTCTTCCAGGGCGACAAGCTGGCGCCGGTTTTGGAGATCCTCGCCGTCGCCCGGGCCTCCCAGGCACTGGTCAAGCAGAACTTCGGACTCTCCTTCGGCTACAATGTTCTGACAGTGCCGTTGGCGGTGCTCGGTTTGGTGACCCCCTTGATCGCGGCGCTCTGCATGTCCGCCTCTTCGCTCGTGGTGATCGGCAACGCCCTGCGCCTGAACTGGCGGCCACGGCCACGGCTGGGGCGGCCGGATCCTAGCTTGCCCAGCTGAACTCGAAGTTGACCCCGTCTGCGGCTTGCCACTCGCGCAGGTCCGGATCCGCCCAAGCTGCGCCGTCCACGGCCATGAGATTGAGCCGTTCGACCCCAATCGCGACCTGCGAGACGGAGTTGTGCATATGCACCGGATTGCCGTTGGCGTCGGTCAAGGCCGTCATCGTCGTCTCGCCGACAGCCGCGATCGAGACTGTGTTCTGGTCCCAGTTTATGCCGACCTCGGTGGTCGTCGGCGGCAGCCACTCGTCGATGACGGCATTCCAAAGGGCGGGCACGGGGCCTTCCGCTTCGCCTTCGAAGATGGCTCCGATTGCGGCTTGTTGCTCGGCACTGACCGCCGGATCGAAGTAGAGCCGGGCCTTGCCGTTTCCGTGATGAAAGTTGCCCGGCCAGTCGGCGAGCATGGCTATCTTCACGCCGGCAAGATCGACACCCTTGTCCGACACACCCTCCGCGCAGTCCAAGGCAAATATCGCGGCACACCAACCTTCATCGGGCTGGACATCCGCAGTCAGCCAACACGGGCAGAAGGTCTTGCAGCTGCAAATCTCGAGACCGCGTCCGGAAAAACTCCAAGCCATGATTTCCCCCTCTGAGCTGGAGCTGCTTCGAGGCTTCA
>JAUVQB010000254.1 GCA_030598385.1 Alphaproteobacteria bacterium
CCAAATCGGGCACGTCCGGGCGGTGCTCGATGAAGCTCAAGGCGGTGCCCAGATCGTACATGAACCAGCCGAGCCCGCAGTCGTCGAAATCGATGACCCGCGTGCCGTTCTCGTCGACCAGAAGGTTAGCGAGGCGAATATCGGCGTGGATCACGCCGAAGCGCCCGGGCTCCTGGCCGAACGCCTCCAGGCGCCGCTTGATGGCGGCCGACAGGCGCTCGAAGAGGGCGATCTTCTCCGCATCGAGGCCCATGCCGTCCTGCCAGCGGCCCCAGTAGGGCCGGTCGCCCAGCATGTGGTCGTAGACCCAGACCAGGCGCTCGAAATCTTCGGGCCGGGTCCAGGCCTTCGAGTGCTTGTGCAGCCGCCCGGAGATCTCGCCCAGCTCCTCGAAGGGCCCGATCAGATCGCCGCTTTCGTCGGGCTCGCGGCCGGCCAGCCAGTCGAACAGCACGCAGTGGCGCGGCCGCGGCACGCCCGCGCTCGAGACGTCCTGGATCAGCCCGCCGTCTTTGCCGGCCAATGCGATCGGCGTCGGCACGCCCGCGTCCTCGCGCAGCGCCTTCATCCAGGCGAGCTCGCAGCCGATGCCGTTTCTCGTGTGATAGTCCTCGCGGTGGACCCTGAGCGCCCATCGGTCGCCGCTCGCCGGCGCGTCGACCCGGTAGGTCATGTTTTCCGAGTAGTTGATCAGGCTGACGCTTGCGTCCGCGGGCAGGTCGTAGGCGCCGAGGGCGTCTTGCGCCAGCGTGCCGATCCGTTCGAGCTGTTCATCCGGGCTCAGGTCGTCGAAGGACTCCATGCCGATCCTAGGCCTCCCTCTCCTTGGTACTCGCGCTTTTTTTCTATGCCGCGCGGCGTGCCCGGCCGAAAGCCGCAGCGCGGGCCTGGCCGACGGCCGTCTCCAGCCGGTTCAGGACCTCGTCGCAGAGGAACCTGTCGTAAAGGATTCCGGGCTTGAACTGCAAGACCCGAGGATCGAGGGTCGAAAAGATCGCCCAGACGCCGTTGTCATAGAGCGCCTTCATGACGTGCATGGCGCCCTTCTCGTGGTTGAACTCCAAGCCCATGACGACGCCGCGCTGGCGGATGCCGATGAAGAAATCCGGATACTGGGCTTGGATCAGATTGAGGCCCTTGCGGACGTAGTCGGCGATGTAGTGGACGATGGAGCGGGTCTCCGGGCGCTGGCAGATCTCGATCACCTTGAGCGCCGCGATGCAGCCGAGCTCCGCCCCGCCGAAGGTGGACATATGGCCGAAGCCGTCCTCCTTGAGCCAGGCCGCGGCGCGCTCGCTCGCCACCACGGCGGCGATGGGATAGATGCCGCCCGATAGCCCCTTGCCGGTGACCAGGATGTCCGGCACCACGCCGTAGGTGTCGATGCCCCACATCTCGCCGCAGCGCATCAGCCCGGTCTGCACCTCGTCGGCGATATAGAGCGTTCCGGCCTTCTCGCAGGCCCGCTTTATCGCCTGGAGATAGCCCTCTTTGGGCATCGGGAAGCCGTAGGTGGCGGGAATGGTCTCCATGATGACGCAGGCCGCGTCGCCGACGCGGATCGCCGCCTCCATCGCCTCCCAGTCGTTGAACGGCACCTGGACGATCTCGTTGGGGTCGCCTTCGCTGAGGAACAGCTTGGAGAAACGCTGGTCGCCGGTCTGCACGGCGAGGCCGGTGTGGCCGTGATAGCAGCGCTGGATCGAGATGATCTTGCGCCGCTGGGTGGCGTGGCGGGCGGTCTTCAGCGCGATGTCGATGGCTTCCGCCCCGCCGCTGCCGTAGATCGAGTAGTGCAGGCCCGGCGGGGTCACTTCGGCCAGCTTCTCCGCCAGCTTGGTGCGCATCAGCGAGGGGAAGTGATGGTTGCCCATGTCGAAATGATCCATCCCCGCGCGCACGGCTTGAACGACCTCGGGATTGCGGTGCCCCACGTTGTAGGTGCCGCCGTTCAGGTGCACGTCGATGAGGCGCTTGCCGTCCATGTCGTAGAGGAAGTAGCCCTCGCGTCGGTCGATCACCAGGTCGACCCCGAAGCGTTGCCAATCCGAGGTCTTGCCGGGGTTCCAGTACTCTTTCGAGCGCTCCAGGAAGTCTTCCTTCGCCTGGCTCATGCCTGCCTCCGCCGAAAACCCATGAGGGGGCCGGGCCCGCAAGAGCGGGCAGACCTCCTCTATCCTGGGCTTGAGCTTAGGCCGCAGGGGACGCGGCCGGCTTGACAGGAACGGCCCGTTTGTTGACATCGTGTCAGAACGGGACGGGAGAGAGCCATGGCGGGTCAGGCAACGGGATACAAATATGCGCCGGAGGCGGCAAGCACGGCGGGGATCGTCGCCGACTTTTACAGCGACGTGAAATCGAAGCCGACCCCGGCCATGCTGCAAGCGCTGGTGGACGCGGAGGTGGGCGACGAGCAGGCGGGCGAGGATCCGACGACCAACGAGCTCTGCCGGCGGGGGGCGGACCTGCTTGGCAAGCAAGCCGCGGTGCTGCTGCCCAGCGGCACCATGTGCAACGAAATCGCGCTGGCCCTGCACTGCGAGCCCGGCAGCGAAGTGATCTGCGCGCGCTCCGCCCACATCATCGAATTCGAGGCCGGCGGGCCCGCCGCCCTGGGCGGCATCATGATCCACGCGCTCGACGGCGAACTCGGTCTGTTCACCGCGGCCGACGTCCGCGCGGCGGTGCGCCCGCCCTCGCGCTATGCGCCGGAAAGCCGGCTGGTCTGCGTCGAGCAGACGAGCAACCTGGGCGGCGGCGCCGTCTGGCCGCTGGCGCAACTCCACGCGGTTGCCGCCGAAGCCAAGTCACAGGGCCTGAAGACTCATATGGACGGCGCGCGCCTCTTCAATGCCTGTGTCAGTTCAGGAACCGCCCCGCGCGACCAGGCCGAGGGCTACGATACCGTGTGGATCGACTTGACCAAGGGCCTCGGCGGCTTTGCCGGCGCCGTGCTGGCCGGCTCCACCCAGGACATCGACAAGGCCTGGCGCCTCAAGCAGCGCTGGGGCGGCGGCCTGCGCCAATCCGGGCATATCGCCGCGACCGGCCTCTACGCCCTCGATCACAACATCGAGCGCCTCGCCGAGGACCACGCCCTGGCCGCGTCGATCGGCGCACGCGTCGCCGACATGCCGAACGTGAGCCGCGTGCTGCCGGTCGAGACCAACATCGTGATTTTCGACCTGGCGGAAAACGGCCCGACGGCCGATGAGGTCGTCGAAGCGCTACTTGAGAAAGGCCTGCGCGTGGGGGTCTTCGGCGAACGGCGGGTCCGCATCGTCACCCACCTCGGGGTCGACCGCGCCGGCGCCGACCGTCTCTGCGCCGAGCTACCGGCCGCGCTAGCGGGGACCGGTTGACACCCGCTCAATAGCCCAGTTCAGGCCGG
>JAUVQB010000004.1 GCA_030598385.1 Alphaproteobacteria bacterium
AGCCGATGGATCCAGCTTTGCCGCTGCATTCCGGACGGACGCGCAGTTGGGCGAGGGCGGCCTTCAGGTCCTCGATGCCCTTGTCAGCGTCGAACAGGCCGAACAGCTCGAAGGCGCGCGCCCATTCGGCCTCGCTCTGGTCGGTCAACTGAATGCCGGGCTCGATGCGCCAGAAAATATCCGGGCAACAGGCGACATAGCCTTCGCCGGCCAACCAGTCGCAGACATCGCGCATGACCTGATTGACGCCGAAGATTTCCTGGGCGACGACGAGTCCCGGCGCCGGCGTTGTGTCGGGAACGGCCAGATAGGCGCCGAAGCTGCCGTCCGGCCCCTCGATGGTGATGTCGGGCATGAGCCTCCCCCTCCTGGAATTGATGGTGGGATCTATGATTGATGGAATGGCGGTCCCTTGACGTCCTGCGCAAGCGTATCGCGGCGGCTAGGGGCCTGTCATCCGGAGCTTTACCTCCCATGATATTTCCTGGCACGGAAGTTTGCTCACGAGAAGAGATCGAGTTCCGGCTCGAGGGCGCCCTCGTGATGCAAGAGGAAGCGTTTGCTTTCCACGCCGACGCCGCCGGAGAAGCCCCCGAGTCCGCTCGCCGCGACGACCCGGTGACAGGGGATGAGGATGGCGATCGGATTGGCGCCGCAGGCGCTGCCGACCGGCTGGGCCGCGCTCTCCAGTTGCCGGGCGAGGTCTCCGTAAGTAGCTGTTTTACCGAAAGGAATCTCGCACATCAGCCGCCAGACGTCCTTGTGGAAGGCGCTGCCGGCGGGCGCCAAGGGCAGGTCGAAATCCTGCCGCTCGCCGGCGAAGTAGGCAGCGAGTTGACGGGCGGCCTCGGCCAGAAGCGGCGAGTCCTCTCCAGACTTCGGCACGTCCGAGGCTGAGGCCGGTCCCATCCAGTGAAGCCTGGTGATCGCGCCATCGGATTCCCGCAGAATTAGGCGGCCCGCCGGGCACTCGAGCCGCCGGCTGCGGATTGCGGCGGCGGCCGGCGCCGCGGAAAGGAACGGCCCGGTCATGACGACAGCGCCTGGGCGAGCTCGTCTGCCGTCGTGATCGGCAGGGAGCAGGTGGGGCCGCGGCAGACGTAGGCGGTCGCCTTGCCGTCCTTCATGCCTTTGCCGGCGGCCGGGTGCGAGGCTGGCAAGGAGTCATCCGGCGCGATGCGCTGCAGGACGAGCATTGGCAGCGAGAGATCGTAGGCCGCGCGGGTGAGCGCTTGCGTCGCCGGGTCCTCCTGTGGGCCGATGACGACCAGTTGTACCGCGCTTTGCAGGAGCTCGCTCGCGTTTATCAAGCTGGCGAAGGAGGAGAAATAACGGTTCAGCTCGCCCGAGAAGGCCGAGACCACCGCCTCCGCGCGCTCCCGGTAACGCTCCTTGCCGGTCAGGTAGTGGAGCCGGGCGAACACGCCTGCAAGCACACCGTTGCCGGCCGGCGTGGCATTGTCGTGGGCGGTCTTGGTCCTGACGATCAGTTGCTTGGTGTCGTCGGCGGTGAGGAAGTAGCCGCCGCCCGCCGGGTCGGCATAGTGGCGCTCCACGGTCTCGAGCCAGTCTTCCGCCTGGGCGAGATAGTCCGCGCGACCGGTTGCCTGGTGAAGCGCCAAGGCGGCTTCGCACATGAGGGCGTAGTCGTCCAGCGTGGCTGGGTGCTTCAACACGCCATGTCGCCAGGAGTGGTTGAGGCGCCCGTCGACGCAAAGGGTCCCAGCGACGAAAGCGAACGCCCGCTCGGCGGCGGCCAGCCAGGCGGGTTCGCCGAAGACCGGCGCCGCGCGGGCCAACGCGGCGATCATCAAGCCGTTCCAGTCGGCGAGCACCTTGTCGTCCCAACCGGGCCAGACGCGCTGCGCGCGTTCAGAGAATAGGATGGCGCGTTGTTCAACCAGAGCAGATTCTATAGCGGGATCGCCCAACTCCAACTTGGCGGAGCGGTTGAGGATCGTCTTGCCCTCCCAGTTCCCGTCGGCAGTGACATCGTATGTCTTTGAAAAAACGTCAGACTCTTCGCCCAGCAGGTGTGAGACCTCGGCCGCGTCCCAGGTATAGAAACGGCCTTCCTCGCCCTCGCTGTCGGCGTCGAGGGTGCTGGCGAAGGCCCCGCAGCGCGCCTCTTCGGCGAGGGCGCCCGGGTCGCTGCCCGCCGCTATGGCATGGGTCGCGGCCAGCATCTCCCTCAAGGTCCAGGCGACGGTTTCCCGCACCCGCTGCTCATAGAGGGGGCTTTTGTTGTCCTGCCAGGCCCAGGTCAAGAGGTCGATCATCTGGGCGTTGTCGTAGAGCATTTTCTCGAAGTGCGGGACCAGCCAACGCTCGTCGACCGAGTAGCGGGCGAAGCCGCCGCCCAGATGATCATAGATCCCGCCCTGGCACATTTGGGTGAGAGTCAATTCGACGGCGGTGCGAAAGGGCTCCTGCTTGCTGCGCTTCCAGGCCTGCCACAGCAGTTTGAGGATCGTCGGCTGCGGGAACTTGGGCGCGCCGCCCAGGCCGCCGTAGAAGGGGTCGACTTCCCGCGCCAGTGCCTGGGCCGCCTGGTCTATGGCGGGGAGGGAAATGACGTCGCCGGGCTGGTTCTGGGATAGCTTGGCGAGGGCCTCCTTGAGCGCGGAGACGTTCTTCGCCACCGATTCGGGTTTGTCGCGGTGGGCCTGGTCGACGCTGCGCAGGACGTCCGGAAATCCCGGGCGCCCGAAGCGCGCGGTCGGCGGGAAATAGGTGCCGCCCCAGAAGGGTTCGCCGTCGGGGGTCAGGAACATGGTGAGCGGCCAGCCGCCCTGTTGGCCGAGTAGCGCCAAGGCGGTTTGATGGATCGTATCGACGTCGGGCCGTTCCTCCCGGTCGACCTTGATGTTGACGAACAGCTCGTTCATCAACGCGGCGATCTCGGGCGATTCGAAGCTTTCGTGGGCCATGACGTGGCACCAGTGACAGGCCGCGTAGCCGACCGAGAGCAGGATCGGCTTGTTATCGTTGCGGGCTCGCTCGAAGGCGGCCTCGCCCCAGGGCTGCCAGGCGACCGGATTGTCCTTGTGCTGCAGGAGATAGGGGCTGGTCTCGTCGGCCAGGCGATTGTGCAGCATGAATTTCGCGACCTCGCTTGTTCGCGCGCACCGGATGCTGCACCGAGACCGTTGCGGTCAACCGGAGGGGGCGTGTAGGTTCTGGCCTCTATATGGGCCGGGCGGCTGGCGTCGCTCAACCCTAAAGCCCGTGCGGACTCTTCTTTTCGGACCCAAGTGCCATGAAGATCAAAATCGACATCGACTGCTCGCCGCAGGAGGCCCGCGCCTTTATGGGCCTGCCCGAGGTTGCGCCTTTGCAAGATGCCATGATGAAGGAGCTCGAAAAACGCCTTCAGGACGGCCTCAAGTCCATGGATCCCGAAGCTCTCTTCAAGGCTTGGCTGCCGGGCGGTGCCGCGGGAGGACTCTCCGGCGGGCTGCAGGGCTGGGAGGACTTCCAGCGGCAGTTCTGGTCGCAGATGGGCAGCGCCGCGCGCGGCGGAAAATCAAAGGAATAGGCCGCCATGGATGCTCAAAGAGGCGCCCAGAATGCAAATGGCCGCTCCGAAGATCCGGCACTCTACTACCGGGTCCATGTTTTCTGCTGTGTCAACGAGCGGCCGGCCGACCATCCCCGGGGCTGCTGTCTCGCCAAGGGCTCGCAGGAGCTGCGCGATTACATGAAGGCGCGCGCAAAAGAACATAAATTGCGCCAAGTGCGCATAAATGCATCCGGATGTCTTGATCGCTGTGAATTGGGACCCACCATGGTCATTTATCCGGAAGGCGTATGGTACGGCTACCGGACCAAAGAGGACGTCGACGAGATCTTGGAGACCCACGTGGTCAAGGGCGGGAGAGTCGAACGCCTGATGCTGCAGCCGAGCGACAAGGGTGCCCCCGCAAAGTGAGTTTCCGCCGCGCCTGAGCCCCGGTCTGGAACCGATAGCGTGACCGGTTACGACACCATATTCGCTTTGTCCACCGCGCCCGGCCGGTCCGGCATTGCGGTCGTCCGTATTTCGGGCCCCGGGTCGCGCGCCGCGCTTTCGGCCTTGGGCGGGCCTGGCGATCCCAAGGCCAGGCACGCCTCGCTGGTCGATCTGAAATCGCCGGAGGAGGGCGAGACAATCGACCGGGCGCTGGTCTTGTGGTTTCCGAGACCCCATAGCTTCACCGGCGAGGACGTGGCGGAGTTCCACCTCCATGGCGGTCCGGTTGTGGTGAGGGCGGCGCTCGAAGCCTTGGCCGGGCAAGACGGGCTCCGGCCCGCCGAGCCGGGCGAATTCACCCGGCGCGCCTTCGACAACGGGAAGTTGGATCTGACCGAGGTGGAAGGCCTGGCGGACCTGATCGCCGCCGAGACCGAAGCCCAGCGCCGCCAGGCCCTCAGGCAGATGCGCGGCGCGCTGTCGGCCCTGACCGAAGACTGGCGGCACCGGCTGCTCGCCGCCCTGGCGCAAGTGGAAGCCGCGATCGATTTTCCCGACGAGGATCTGCCGCCCGATGGTTGGATCCAGGCAAAAGACCTGGTATTGGAATTAAAAAACGATATTTCTCAATATCTTGGCCAGAGTCCGATCGGGGAACGCCTACGCGACGGCTATCAGATTGCCATCGTCGGCGCGCCCAACGTGGGCAAGTCCAGCCTGTTGAACGCGCTGGCCAGACGGGAGGCGGCGATCGTCGCGGAGACCGCGGGCACGACCCGCGATGTCATCGAGGTCCATCTCGATCTTGGCGGCTACCCGGTGACTCTGGCGGATACGGCGGGGCTGCGCGAGGAGATCGACGGAACCCCGGAACGACCCGAGCAACCGGACGCGGATACCATCGGCGCCGTCGAAATTGAGGGCATGCGCCGGGCCCGACTGCGAGCCGAAAGCGCGGACCTCAAACTGGTGGTGGCCGACTTCCGGGATTGGCCCAATCTCGACCCCGGTGTCGAGGCGCTGATCGACGAGACCGCGGTTTTGGTCTTGAACAAATTGGATCTGGCGCCGGTGTCCGGGTCACCTGGGGCGGACCGCTATCGCGGCCGGCCGCTCTTCGCCGTATCGGCCCGGGAGGGGACGGGGCTCGGCGGCTTGCTGGACCATCTGCGGGACCTCGTCACCGGCGACCTCGGCGTGTCCGGGTCGGCGCCGAGCCTCACTCGCGTGCGCCATCGTCGGGCCCTCGAGGAGTGCCGCGACGGTCTTGATCGGTTCCTCGCGGCGGCCGAGGTGGCCCTGGCGGCCGAAGACCTCCGTCTGGCGATCCGCGCCCTGGGCCGGATCACCGGCCGGGTCGACGTGGAGGACCTGTTGGATGTGATCTTCAAGGACTTCTGCATCGGCAAGTGAGGCCTTGGCGATCGTCGAGTCGGGGATCTTGGAGACGAATTGGGCGCCGGATGTTTCACGTGAAACAGACCGCCACCGGACGAGATCAGCCGGTCTTTGACTTGGCAGAATGCATCGCCTAAGAGTTCCGCCATGGGACAGGCCGCGAAACATTGGGATGTCATCGTCGTCGGGGGCGGGCACGCGGGCTGCGAAGCCGCGGCCGTGGCCGCGCGCATGGGCGCGCGCACCCTCCTGGCGACCCACCGCATAGACACCATCGGCGCGATGTCCTGCAATCCCGCCATCGGCGGTTTGGGCAAGGGGCATCTGGTGCGCGAGATCGATGCGCTCGATGGCTTGATGGGCCGCGCCATCGATCGCGCCGGCATCCAGTTTCAGATCCTCAATCGCAGCAAAGGCCCGGCGGTGCGCGGGCCGCGGGCCCAGGCGGACCGCAAACTCTATCGCCAGGCAATGGCCGACCTGCTGGCCGAAACCCCCGGCCTGGAGATATTGGCGGTGGCGGTCGAAGACCTGGTGATCGACGAGAACGGACGCTGCGCCGGCGTATTGAGCGGTGACGGCACCACTCTGGCGGCGGCCGCCGTGGTGCTGACGACCGGCACCTTCCTGCGCGGGGTCATCCACATCGGGGAGACGCAAACTCCGGCGGGTCGGGCCGGCGAGGCGCCGGCCGTCGGCTTGGCGAACACCCTGGCCCGCCAGGGCTTCGAGCTGGGCCGGCTCAAGACCGGCACGCCGCCGCGCCTGGACGGCCGGACCATCGAAACCGCCGGACTCACGGTTCAGAAGGGCGACGATCCGCCGACGCCGTTTTCCACCCTGACCGACGTCATCGGCCAGGATCAGATCGATTGCTACATCACCCATACCAACCCCGAGGCCCACGCCCTGATCGAGGCCAATCTGCACCGCTCGCCGATCTATTCCGGCCAGATCGAAAGCACCGGGCCGCGCTATTGCCCCTCCATCGAGGACAAGGTCGTCCGCTTCCGGGACCGCACACGGCATCAGATTTTCCTCGAGCCCGAGGGCCTCGACGATCCCACGGTCTATCCCAACGGCATCTCGACCTCGCTTCCGGTCTCGGTCCAGGGCGCGCTCTTGAAGACGATCCCGGGTCTCGAGCGGGCCGTCATGCTGCGACCCGGATATGCGATCGAGTACGACTACGTCGATCCCCAGGAACTCGGCCGAACCCTGGAAACCCGACGGATTCCCGGATTGTTCTTCGCCGGGCAGATCAATGGCACCACCGGGTACGAAGAGGCGGCGGCTCAGGGCCTGATGGCCGGAATCAACGCGGCGCTGGCCGCTGGAAAGGCCGGTCCGCAAAGGGGAGAGGGGTTCTGGCTGGACCGCACCGAGGCCTATATCGGCGTCATGATCGACGATTTGGTGACGCGCGGCGTGAACGAGCCCTACCGCATGTTCACCAGCCGGGCCGAATACCGCCTCCGCCTGCGCAGCGACAACGCCGATCTCAGATTGACGCCGCGGGGTTTGGAGATCGGTTGCGTCGGCGGCACGCGGGCGAAGCGATTCGCCGCAAAGGCAGCGGCCCTCGACCGCGCGCGCGCCCTCGTCGAGGGCCTCGAGGCGACCCCGGATGAGTTGCGCGCCCAGGGGATTGCCATCAACCGGGATGGCGTCCGGCGCAGCGCGTTCGATCTGCTGCGCTATCCCGACGTGGACACGGCCCGTCTGAGCGCGCTTTGGCCGGCCTTGGCGGAGCTTCCGGCCGACGCGGTCGAACAGATCGAAATCGACGCCCGCTACGCCGGCTATCTGGAGCGGCAGGAGGCGGACATTCATGCGTTCCGGCGCGATGAGGCGCTTCTCCTGCCGGCGGATCTCGACTACGCCACGGTCCCGGGGCTGTCAAACGAGGCGCGCCAGACTCTTTCGCGCGCCCGCCCGGCCACCCTGGGGGCGGCGGCCCGCCTCGCCGGCATCACGCCGGCCGCGGTGGTGACCCTGCTGCGATACGTCCGGAGGGCCCAGGGCTCCGGGCGGCCGGAACGCGGCCGCCGCGGCTCGGCCGGCGGCCGGGCGGCCTGACCGCCCGGAAGAACCGTCGCACTCAAGAGGGGACGTGCCCGGTGCCGCCATCTCAGAAGACTCCGTTGATGACCCCGGAGGCGTTTCGGAAGGAGACCGGTGTTTCACGTGAAACACTGACCCGACTCGAAGGCTATGCCGACCTCCTGATCCGTTGGACGAAGGCCGTGAACCTGGTGAGCCGGAACTCGCTGCACGATCTCTGGCGCCGCCATATGTTCGATTCGGCACAGCTCCTGCCATTGCTGCCGGAGGTCTCCGATGGCCGGCGCCGGGTGATCGTCGACCTGGGCGCCGGCGGCGGTTTCCCGGGCATGGTCCTCTCGATCCTGGGGGCGGGCGATGTGCACCTGGTCGAGTCCGATCAACGCAAGGTCATGTTCTTGCGCGAGGTGGCCCGGGAGGTCGGCAGCGACACCCACATTCACGGCGTGCGGGCCGACCAGCTGCCGCGGTTTCGAGTCGATGCCGTGACCGCGCGCGCCTTCGCCCCCTTGGAGAAGCTCTTGGACGAGGCGGCGGCTTTCCTCGACCCGGCCCAGGCCGCCAATGGCCATGGGCCGGCCCAAGGTGTTTTTTTGAAAGGCCGAAAGGTCGAGGAGGAATTGACGGCCGCCCAGAAAGCGTGGAAGATGACTGTAGAGAAGGTTCCGAGTCGCTCAGATTCTTCCGGCACGATACTTCTGATTGGTGTCCACGGGCGTGAAACCACAATATCTTGAAGCAACGCAAGCGAGCCCACCAAGGCGCGCGCGGGTCTTGGCGGTTGCCAATCAAAAGGGCGGCGTCGGCAAAACGACCACGGCGATCAACCTGGCGACCGCCCTGGCGGCGTGCGAAAAGCGGGTCCTGGTGATCGATATGGACCCCCAGGGCAACGCCAGCACCGGCCTGGGCTTCACCCCGGCGCAGCGGGTCACCGGCAGCTATCAGGTGGTGGTGGAGCGCAAGCCGATCCGCGGCACCATCATGCCCACCTCGGTACCGGGCATGGACGTGGTGCCCTCGACCATCGACCTCTCCGGTGCCGAGATCGAACTGGTGGACCTGCCGGAGCGGGAGTACCGCCTGCGCGACGCCTTGCCGCCGATCCTCTCGCTCTACGATTTCGTTTTCATCGACTGTCCGCCGGCGCTCGGGCTCCTCACCCTGAACGCCTTGGCGGCGGCGCAAGCGGTCTTGGTGCCGTTGCAGACGGAGTTCTTCGCGCTGGAGGGCTTGTCGCACCTGATGCGTACGATCGAGCGCGTACGGCGAATGGTCAACCCGGACCTCGAGCTCCAAGGCGTCGTCCTGACCCTCCACGACGGCCGCAACAACTTGGCCAATCTCGTGGCCGAGGACGTGCGCGCCTATCTCGGCGACAAGGTTTACGAGACCGTAATTCCCCGCAACGTGCGGGTCTCCGAGGCGCCGTCCCATGGCAAGCCGATCCTGCTTTACGACATACGCTGCGCCGGATCACAAGCCTATATCCAGCTCGCCAAGGAACTGATCCGCCGTGAACGACGTACCTCGGACGTCGCGGCCTTGGCGTCTTGAGGGCTCTAGATGACAACCCCAATCGAAGCAACCAGGGGCAGGGGTGATGATTGAAAAGACCCAGCGAGGCAACCTAGGCCGCGGCCTCGCGGCCCTGTTCGGTGAAGAAGACGAGGACTTGGTCGAACTCGACCAACGGCGCTCGGCCAAGGACGTGCCGATCGAGCGGATTCATCCCAACGCGAACCAGCCGCGTCGGCACTTCGCCGAGGCCGCGCTCGAGGAACTGAGTGAATCGATTCGCAGCAACGGCGTGCTCCAGCCGATCCTGGTGCGCGACCACGGCGAGCGGCCCGGCGAGTACGAAATCGTTGCCGGCGAGCGGCGCTGGCGGGCCGCCCAGCGAGCCCAGCTGCACCAAGTGCCCGTGGTGGTCCGCCAGATCGACGACGGCCAGGCCCTGGAGCTTGCCCTGGTGGAAAACCTGCAGCGCGAGGACCTGACGGCGCTGGAGGAGGCCGATGCCTACCATCATTTGATGGAGAGCTTCGACTACACCCAGGAGGCTCTGGCCAAGGACCTCGGCAAGAGCCGCAGCCACATCGCCAACACGTTACGCTTGCGCGCCCTGCCGGGCGCAGTGAAGGCGTTGCTGGAGGAGGGCGAACTAAGGGCGGGCCATGCCCGCGCCTTGCTGTCGGCCGAAGACCCCGAGGCCCTGGCCCAGAAAATCGTCAAGAAGCGTCTCAGCGTGCGCCAGGTCGAGCGGCTGATTCAACAACAGAGAGCCCCGAAAGCGCCCAAGGCGAAGACGCCCAAATCCATGCCCAAAGCGGGAGTGGTAAAGGACCCGGACACCATCGCGCTCGAACGGGATCTGTCGGACATGCTCGGCCTCAAGGTCACGATCGACTTTCTCGAAGAAGGTGGAATGCTGACGGTCCGCTACCAGACCCTCGAGCAGCTCGACGACGTTCTCCGCCGCCTCAATCAGACCCCTGATCCTGCCTTGACCTGAACAGCATCCACTCACGTGGAATCGCGCCGGCCCGCGCGAAGCGCCCAGCTACGCTGCCCCCGCCCGGCCACCCCAAACTTACGATGCCGTGGGCGCGCGAAGCGCGAGTGCTCCGCACTGGGCGGGGGAGTGGGCCGGTTCCGTGAGGACGAAAAACGCTCTAAACACCCACGGCAGGTGGGGCGACCGGGCCCTCGTCATCCCACGGATCATCTTGCTTTGACGCGCTTGGGCGGGCGTTGCGATGCGATGGCGAAAAGCGTGTGCGCGCAGACGACCTCGCCCGGCGCGTGGCCGCGCTTGCCCTCCAGTTCCGCCTCGATCAGCCGCGAGAGGGCGGCGGTCAACTGCTCGGGCGACCAGCCATGCACCTGGTGCTGGAACCGGGTGCGAAACTTCCAGAAGACGGGCGGCCGCAGCCGCGCCATGGCGCTCTCGACCTTGGTGCCGTCGCTGAGCGCGCCGGCCACCCGGTGAAGGCGCTCGAAATGCCGGGCCGCGGCACGCAAGGGGGTGACCCAAGAGACCCCTTCCTGGAAAACACGGGTCAGAGTTCGTTCGATTTCGGACAAATTTCTGTCGCCTAACGCGAACACCAGATCGTCGAGTGTCCGTTCCGCAGAGTCGCCCACACAGGCCTGGGCGTGGGCCAGGGTAATCTCCCTGTTTTGGCCGGTGACGGCCCCATCGCCCGGGTCGCCCGGGTCGCCCGGACCGCCGTCGGTCGGGTCCGAATCCCCGAGGGGGCCCATGTAGAGCAGCAGTTTCTCCATCTCCCGGCGGGTGAGGAGGCGGTCGCCGCCGAGATTGACCGTGAGATAGGCCCGGGCTTCCCGGCTCATGCGGTAGCCGGCCTTGCGGGCCATGTCCTCGATCAGGGCTTCGAGGTCGCGGCCTTCGTCGCGATAGCAGGGCAGAGCGGCGGCCCGGTCCGCGGCCTCGAACAGCTTGCGCAGCCGGGAGCGCGGCGGCAGGTCGCCGGCCTCGAGCACCACCAAGCCATCGCCCGGCGGATCATCCAGAAACCGGCTCAAAAGGTCGCTTAGGCCATCGCCGGGGCCACGCAAACGGACCGCCCGCCGCCCACCTGTCATAGCAATGGCCGCGGCTTCGTCGAACAGACGCGCGGGCTCCTTGGCGATCTCGTCGGGCGAGAGTTCGGTCACCCGGAAGGGATCACCAAGATCGCCGGCGACCCCGCGCACCAGGCGGTCGGCGCGTTCGCGCACCAAACCGGCATCGGGTCCGTAGAGCAGGACCGCGCGCACGCCGGGCGCCGGGCTTTCCAGGAACTGTTGAATCTTACGTCCGCTGAACTTCATGAGCGAGGACTCACGCTGGTTCGCCGGCTGCCGGGCCGTTCAGAGATTCTGGCCCTCGGCCGTCTGAAAGTAGACCGCCAGGCGCAGCTTGATGTCTTGGGATAGCTCGCGCAAACCGCGCCTGAGGGCGTCGGCCGCCGAGACGTCGGTCGGATACTGCTCGTCGAGGATGTTGTAGCTGTGGATCGAGCTGGCGCGGCCGGAATAGAGAACCCGGTCGTCATCCGCCGCGCGCAGCTCGAACGCGGTCTTGATGACGATGTTGGCCCGGGTCGCCGTTTCGTCCTGGCGGAAGGCCAGTTCCTCGACGTGCTGCGATAGCTCGACCCGCAGTTTGTAATCCGGGTCGATCGGTTGGCCCTCGGGATTGAGCTCGTCGCGCAGGAAGTTGTGGAGCTGCTGTCCGGCACGGTCCCGCAGGGGCTCGATTCGCACGGCGGCCAGTTGATCGGCCGCGATCGCCTCGCCGGACTCCGCCGGGGCGTAAACCGGACGAAAGCCGCAGCCGGCAACGCTTAGAACGCAAAACAGGACCAAGATCCACCATCCGTCCCGCACGGGTTTTGTTGGCCTAAACGACAATATTCACCACTCGGTTCCTGACCACGATGATCTTGCGCGCGGCGCGCTCGCCCATGGCGCGCCGTACCGCCGGTTCGGCGAGCGCCTGGTCCTCGGCGGCCTGTTCTTCCGCGTCGAGGGGCAGCTCGATGGTCGCCCGCAGCTTGCCGTTGACTTGGACGGCGACGGTCACGGTGTCGTCGATCAGAAGCTCCGGATCCGCTTCGGGCCAGTCCTCGTCGACCAGTAGGGCCTCATGGCCGAGCATCCGCCACAATTCTTCCGCCAGATGCGGCATCATCGGGCCGATCAGCCGCACCAGCGCCTCGAGGGCCTCGCGCAAGGCCCAGCGTTCGCCCGGATCTTGCGCGTCGAGTTCGGACACGGCATTGGCCAGCTCGTGGATTCGCGCCACCGCCCGGTTGAAGCGGAACTGCTCGATATCCTCGCTCACCGCGGCGATCGTCTTGTGACTTGCCCGGCGCAGGGCGAGCGCCCCTGCGGACAAATCCGGAGGCGCACCGTTGAGCGGGGCGGGGGGAAGGCCGCCCAGCGGTTCGCCCACCAAACGCCAAATCCGCTGCACGAAACGGAAGGCGCCTTCGACGCCGGCCTCGGTCCATTCCAAGTCGCGGTCGGGCGGGCTGTCCGACAACATGAACCAGCGCGCGGTATCGGCCCCATAGGTCTCGATGATCTCGGCCGGATCGATGGTGTTGGCCTTGGATTTACTCATCTTTTCGGAGCGGCCGACGGTCACCGGCTGGCCGTCCAGGGTGACCGTCGCGCCATTTGCCTCGCGCCGCACCTGATCGGGCGCCAGCCACCCGCCGTCGCCGCCGCGATAGGTCTCGTGGCAGATCATGCCCTGGGTGAACAGGCCGGCGAAGGGCTCGTCGAGCATGAGATAGCCGCACTTGGACAGGGCGCGGGTGTAAAAGCGCGAATAGAGCAGGTGCAGGACGGCGTGCTCGATCCCGCCGACGTACTGATCGACCGGCAGCCAATAGTCGACCGCGGCGCGCTCGACCGCCGTGTCGGCGCGCGGGCTGCAGAAGCGGGCGAAATACCAGGACGATTCCACGAAGGTGTCGAAAGTATCGGTCTCCCGCTCCGCCGGCCGGCCGCAGCTTGGGCAGTCGACGTGCTTCCAGGTCGGATGATGGGCCAGCGGGTTGCCCGGCTGCTCGAAGCCGACATCCTCCGGCAGGCGAACCGGCAAGTCGTCGCTTGGCACGGGCACGATCCCGCAATCGGCGCAGTGAACGACGGGGATCGGGCAGCCCCAGTAGCGCTGTCGGGAGACTCCCCAGTCGCGCAATCGGTACTGCACCTCGCCGCCGCCGGCCTCCGCGGCCTCCAGGGCCTCGATGATGGCTTTCTTGGCCGGCTCGACCGAAAGCCCGTCGAGGAACTCGGAGTTGATCATGGTGCCGGGGCCGACATAAGCCTCCTCGCCGATCTCGTAGGCCTCCGCCGTGGCCTCGGGCGGCAGCACCACCGGGATTACCCCCAGGGCGTACTTGCGCGCGAACTCCAGGTCGCGTTGGTCGTGGCCCGGACAGCCGAAGATCGCGCCGGTGCCGTAGTCCATCAGCACGAAATTGGCGACGTAGAGCGGAAACCGCTTGCCCTCGAGCAGCGGATGGTCGATCCAGAGGCCGGTATCGTAGCCCTGCTTTTCCGCGGTTTCGATGGCCTCTTCGCTGGTGCCAAGGCGGTCACATTCGGCGATGAAGGCGGCCAGGCCCGAGTCGGCCTCGGCGAGGCGGGCGGAGAGGGGATGGTGCGGCGACAGGGCACAGAACGACATGCCGAAAAGCGTGTCGGGGCGGGTGGTGAAAACCTCGAGGCTTTCGCCGTCGAGATCCTCGCGGCCCCTGATGGTATAGCGGATCCGGGCACCCTCGGAGCGCCCGATCCAGTTGTGCTGCATCAGGCGGACCTTTTCCGGCCAGCGCGCCAAGTCCTCGAGCGCGGACAGGAGTTCGTCGGCATAGGCCGTGATCCGGAACATCCACTGCGGCAGCTTGCGCTTTTCGACCTCGGCGCCCGAGCGCCAACCGCGGCCGTCGATGACCTGCTCGTTCGCCAAGACGGTTTGGTCGACCGGGTCCCAGTTGACCCAGGATTCCTTGCGGTAGGCCAGCCCCGCCGCGAGAAAGTCCAGGAACATCTGCTGTTCGTGGCGGTAATACTCGGGATGGCAGGTGGCGATCTCCCGGCCCCAGTCGATCGACAGCCCCATGCCCTTGAGCTGCCCGCGCATCACCGCAATGTTGTCCCTGGTCCATTGGCCAGGATGTACGCCCTTGGCCATGGCGGCGTTTTCCGCAGGGAGTCCGAAAGCGTCCCAGCCCATGGGGTGTAAGACGTTGAATCCCAGGGCCCGCTTGAAGCGGGCGATGACGTCGCCGATGGTATAGTTCCGTACGTGCCCCATGTGGATGCGCCCCGAGGGATAGGGGAACATCTCGAGGACATAGTACTTCGGCCGCGCGGGCTCGGCCGCGACGGCGAAACAGCCGGCGTCCTCCCAGACCTTCTGCCACTTGGCTTCACAGTCCTTGACGTTGTAGCGGGAGATGGCCTGGGTCATGCCTGCCGATCCGACTGTTCATCGCCCGTCCGACAGACCGGATTGGGGCCCGTTAAGATCCCGATCCGACCAGAGCCAGGTCTCGCGACTCGGGGACCCCGGCGACGGGCGGGCGCAATACCTAGCATGGCCCGGCAGGGCTTTCCAGCGGTCGCCGGGCCCCGGCGCCTGGCCGGCGATTAGGCCTCACATCCGCCCCCGGTCCGTCTGGAGCCGGCGCTTCGCTCGCCGTCACCGTTTGCCTTGGCGGGTGCTTTGGGGCAAGCTGCGCCGATCGGCGAACCGCGCCGATTTTCGCCGGGATCGCAGACAAATCAGACATGCAGGATCCGCTCGCGACGGCTGTCGAGCTGCATCAAAGTGGCCGCCTGAAGGAGGCCGAACAGGCCTACCGAGGCGTGCTTCGGGAGAATCCGCAGAACCCCGAGGCGCTTCATCTGCTCGGCCTGCTGGCGCATCAGGCGGGCGACAATGAGGCCGGCGCCGACCTCATTCGACGGGCAATCGGGATTCGCGGCGAGCGGGCGGTCTATCATTTCAATCTGGGCGTCGTGCTGAGCGCCGCCGGCGATGCGACCGGCGCCGAAAACGCCTACCGGAAGTGTCTCGCCTTGGCGCCGGACCGGGCCGAGGCCCACAACAACCTGGGCTTGCTGCTGCAGGCGCGCGGTGAACCGGAGGCCGCCGCCGCCGCGTTCCGATGCGCTCTCGCACAGGACTCGCAAAATGCCGAGGCCCACGCCAACCTCGGACGCGCGCTCCAGGAACTGGGCGAGGAAGGGGCGGCGCTCACCAGCTTCGACCGGGCCCTGGCGGCCGATCCAAAGCTTCCCGAAGCCCACTTCGGCCGCGGTCGCAGCTTGGAACATGAAGGCCGCTGGGCAGAGGCGGAGGCGGCCTACCGCGCAGCGCTGGACGCGCGTCCGGAACTCCAGGAAGCCGAAAACAATCTCGCCGCGGTGCTTCTGGCGCAAGGCCGATACGGCGAGGCGCAGGACGCCTTCGACCGCCTGCGCGAGCGGCTGCGCGGCCCGGTGGCCGAACCGGTGGCCGAACCGGCGGCCGAACCGGCCGAGGCCCTACTATCGGACCAGTCCAAAGGCCGCGGCCCAGTGGTGGCGACGCGGTTTTCCTTGTTGGACCGAGCCCAACAGCTCGAAGGCCTGCTGCACCGCAAGGCGATCGAACCCGGATTCGCGGTGGTCGTCGAGCGTCTCCGCGGCGTCCTGGCGGAGCTTGGGTCGGAGGATGGGCCCGACTGGCGGCGCGCGCTTTCGGACGCACAGGCCGCGCGACTCGGCGGCGCCTTGGCGCGTATCGCGCACTTTGCCGATGCGCCGCGGTTGACGGGGCCGGCGCTCAACCCGGCCGTGAATTTTGCCGCGATCGAACGGGACTATCTGAGTGGCGATCCGCCGGCCGTCCATTTCGACGATTTCCTCACGCCCGAGGCCCTGGCCGGGCTGAGGCGGTTCTGCCGCGACTCGACGATCTATTTCGGCTCCGATCCGGCCGGCTTTGTTTCGGCCACCATGGCCGGCGGATTTAATTGCAGCCTCATGTATCAGGTTGCCGAGGAGCTCAAGACGGCGCTGCCGTCCGTCCTCGGCCCGCACCACCTTTCGAACATGTGGAGCTACCGTCACCGGGCGGCGGGAGGAGGGGTCCTCGCACACACGGATTTGGCCGCCGTCACCTTTAATTTTTGGATCACGCCCGATTCCGCCAACCTCGATCCCGAGTCGGGCGGCCTCGTGCTCTACGCCAAGGAAGAGCCGCTCGAGTGGGACTGGATGCGGATCAACCGGCAGAAAAGCCTGCCCGAGGTGCAGGCGCGGATCGAGGCCTTCCTCGAGGATGCGCCCGAAATCGTTATTCCGCATCGCAGCAATCGCGCGGTTATGTTTCATTCCAACCTGTTCCACAGGTCCGACCATTTCGCCTTCGCGGACGATTTCGAGTCTCGGCGGATCAATATTTCCTTGCTCTTCGGGCGGCGCCAACATGACCTTTCACCCGAGCCCCCGGCAGCCGGCTCTTCATAGCCCGTGGCGGTCGAGAGGCCCGAGTGCGTCAAGCCGACAGGACAGTGCCGATGAACGCCGACATCTCGGAAAACCTGGAAGAGGGGCACCCGGTTTGGCCGGAGGGTCAAGAGATCCTGCAGATCGATCCCGCGATCGCGATGACGCGGTTCGAGGACCTATTGCCGTTTCATGACGGCCTCATCGACTATTTGATCGCGCGAGAAGGGGAGAAGCGGGCGGAGGCGGCCAAGCAAACCGGGGCCGCCGGCGGCACCAAGATTTATCATATCGACACCTGGCAGGTGCCCGGCGCGCATCTGCTGGACGAGCGGGCGCAGGCGCTTTACCGCCAAACCGTGGGACAAACCACCTCTGCGGTCGATCTCAGTTGGGGCAACATCTATCGGGCCGGGGACTATATTCTGCCCCATGCCCACCGTCGCTCCCAGGGCTCGGTCGTCTATATGCTGTCGATCGGCGATCGCGACGAGGAGGATCCGCTGAGCGGCCGCTTCGGATTCGCCGATCCGCGCTTGCCCATGTGTTGCCAGGACACCGCGGAGATCATGACGACGCCCCATTTCCCCCAGCTCAGGCCGGGGTCGATGATCATATTCCCCTCCACGGTGGTGCATTTCGCAACCCCCTACCGGGGAGAGACGAGGCCGCGCATAACGCTTTCGTGGAACCTCAACAAGACGCCCCTGGCAAGCCGACCGGCCGACGACGAGGCGCGAGGGATTGCCGCGCATCCCGCCGCGTATCCCGATAACGCTTAGGGGCCGATAGACCCAAATTCCGCGGGCGCCGCTATTGGGCCGTCTTTGCCGAGACTGGCTTGGCAGGACTCGCGTCGGCGTCGGGCAAATCCGGCAGATCATAGCTCCCGCGTTTGATGCCATAGTTGCCGCGCAGGTTCTTGGCCATGTTCAGGCTTTGGGCGTCGAACGCGATAGCGCCGAGGCGCTCGTAAAGGTGTTTCAGGTGCTGGTGCAGCGCCTGTTCGCCGGCCGGGCCCTCCGGGAGCGGCAGAACAGTCCGGAATTCCGGGTCGCGGACCGCAACGTTCCAGAGCTGGGTCAGCCAATCGAGCCCGAGGGGCTCATTGCTCGAAACGGCGAGATGCACCGAGACGTCGCCGGACGTCAACGCATCGTGAAACTTTCCGCGCGGTAGGTAGAGCAGGTCCCCGGGGTTCATCTCGACCACCTCGGCGACGTCGCCCTTGCGGCGATCGTATTCGATCTGCGGCACATTCTGGAACATCGCGTGCTCGATCGGTCTGTCGAGCTGGCCCTGATAGATGTTCCAACGCTTGGTGCCATAGATCTGCACGGCGAAGACGTCGTGCCGGTCGCAGTGGGAATCGAAGCCCTTGCGCTCCTGGCGCGAGAAATAGAGGTTCACCGAGCTCTTCGCGCCGAGTTCCCGCTGAATGACGTCAACCAACGCCAAAACGCCCGGCGCCAGGGTTTCGATCTCGTTGAGCAGCAGCGTGGCCCCATGTCCCAAAAGCTCCCGAACCTTGTCGGGATCGGGCCGCATGACCGGCTGGTGATCCCGGTTCGACGCATTCACGCAGTAGGCGCCCGGCGGGACGCGGTTCTTGTCGATATGGAGTTGAAGCGTCTGCTGGGTCCAAACGTCCATCGCGAGCATGCGGTTGATGTCGGACCAATCGAGGATGGAAGCGAACTTCTCCGGACGACCGCGCACGTGGAGCGGTTTCTTGTGGAGATATTCGGCACGAAAAG
>JAUVQB010000479.1 GCA_030598385.1 Alphaproteobacteria bacterium
AAAAGCCGAACGACATGGTGGTCGACCGGCTGGGCCGCGCCTACATCGGAAATTTCGGCTACGACCTCATGGCCGGAGCCGACTACGAGCCCGCCAATCTCGTGCTGGTGCTGCCGACGGGCGAGGCTCGGGTGGTAGCGGAAGACCTCGCGTTCCCAAACGGCGCCGTGATCCTCGACGGCGGCGAGACGCTGGTCGTCGCGGAATCCGTGGGCGGCCGGCTCACCGCTTTCGATATCGCAGCCGACGGATCGCTTTCAGGCCGTCGTGTGTACGCCGACCTTGGCGATCAAACGCCCGACGGCATCTGCCTGGACCAGGAGGGCGGCATCTGGGTGAGTTGCTTCGAGCACGATGTCTATCTCAGGGTGCTGGAAGGCGGCGAGGTCACCGACCGGGTCCCGGTGCCCGGCCGGCGCGCCGTCGCCTGCCAACTGGGCGGGGCGGACGGGCGGACGCTGTTCTGCCTGACCTGCGAGGTCACCTGGGAGGAAATCTGCGCCGGCGGCGCCCGCGCCCGAGTGGAAACGGCGCGGGTCGCGGTCCCCGGCGCCGGTTCGCCGTGAGGCTCCGAGTGCCACCGATATGCTGAACCTTGATTTCCCTTCGCTGACCAGGAAGGCGCGGGGCCGGCGGGCGGCCCTCTGCCTGGCCCTGATCCTATTGCTCATCTGGCCGGGCGCGCCACGCGCCGACGAAGCCCGTTACGAAGCCCTGATGGAATCCGGGAGCACCGCCTACCAGGAACGCGACTACGCCACGGCGGCGCGGCTGTGGGCCCTCGCGGTCAGCGAGGCGGAGACCTTCGGGCCCACGGATTCGCGCTTCGCCGCCAGCCTCAACAGCCTGGCCAAGGCCCGGCGGGCCCAGGCTCGCTACCCGGAGTCGGCGCGGCTTACCCAACGCGCCTTGGCGATCTGGCAGACCACCTTGGGACCGGAGCATCCGGTGGTCGCCTTGGCGCTCAGCGACCTGGGTCTCGTGAGGCGCCTGCAAGGCCGCTACGCCGATGCCGAGCCCTTGCTGCTCCGCGCGCTCGCCATCAAAGAGAGGTCCGGCGCCTCCGTGACCGAGGATACGCCCGGGGATACGCCCGGGGATACAGACGTGGCCGAGGGCCTCACGCATTTGGGGCTGCTGCGCAAAGACCAAGGCCGCTATATCGAGGCGCGGCGTCTGTTGCGCCGGGCCCGGACGATATGGCAAACCGCCCTCGGCGCCGATCATCCCAAGGTCGCAGGCAGCCTGCAGAATCTCGCAGACCTGGACCGCCTGCAGGGCGATTACGGAGCAGCCGAGGCCCGGCACCGTCAGGCCTTGGCCATCAAGGAAGCCGCCCTGGGTCCGGACCACCCCGAACTCACCCGGAACCTCAACCTCTTGGCCGGTCTATACCGCAGTCTGGGCCGCTATAGCGAGGGCGAGGCCCTCGCCGGACGCGCCCTGGCGTTGAGCGAGGCCGCGCTCGGCCCGGACCACCCGGAGGTGGCGGAGTCGCTGGGCCAATTGGCCAGGCTCTACGAGGCCCAAGGCCGCTACGACGAGGCCGAACCGCACTATCGGCGGGCGCTCGCGATTCGACGGGAAAGGCTGGGATCCGGGCACCCGAGCGTGGCCACCAGCCTCGGCCACCTGGCCGGCCTCCATCGCCGACTCGGGCACTTTGACGACGCCGAACCGCTAACGCTCGAGGCCCTCGAGATCGGCGAGCGGGCCTTGGGGGCGAACCAC
>JAUVQB010000252.1 GCA_030598385.1 Alphaproteobacteria bacterium
GCTGTCAGCCAGGCCCAATAGCGCGCGACGATGGGTTGGTCGAGGCCGTGCAGCTTGCGCAGGCGCTCGGCGTCCGCCGGGGTCAGGTCCGGATTGGCGCTGATCATGATGTCGATTGGATCGCCGGGCATGAGGCCGATCAGCCCATAGATCAGGAACGACATGAGGAAGAGGACGGCGGCGGTTTCCGCGAGGCGCTGCAGGAGGAAGCGGGACATGCTTCAGGTATCGGGGATCAGGTATCGAGGATCAACCAAGAAACGCAGGGGGGGCCGCCCACTGCAGCAGGAGCGGACATCATTTATCTACGAGAAATCATTCAGGCCTTGGATCGGGCGGCCGCACAGCAACCTAATAACAGTCGAAATAGAGAATGTAATTCCGGTCCTCGAATTTCCCGGCCAGCACAACCCGCTCAAAATCCTTGAGGACGTACCGCTTGCCGTATTTGGCACAATGTCGACTTGCAACTCCTCTGGGATAAACCGCGTTCTTCGTCAATATGGCTCCTCCGTCAGCTGTTGCCGAGATGAGATAGGGCTCTTGTGGGCGCGCCGTTGGGCTGCAACCGGCAAATGCAAAGATCGAGGCGATAAGGGCCGCATATCTGAGTACAGGAGGTATCAAGGTCACTGGAAGCCGTCTCCAGGCGATTGCTAGGGCGATCGCCTGTACCAGTTACAATCCGTTGTTACAATGCCATTGCAACTAAAACGCCGATCGCAACGCCACCGGTCGGCGGATAAGCCCCCGAGATAGGGTTGGTCGCGCAATGGCCACGCACTCACGCAAAGTCGGCCGCGAGCCGAAGGTGCTCAGGGCGGTTGCTCGTGACCATGGTCGTCGCTTGCGAACTCTTCGAGGTCAGCGGCAGCCAAGGCGCCGAGAGTGACGGGCTTGATCGGCGGGCGGACTCGGTAGGCGCCGACCTCCTCGACCGGCCGACTCAAGGCTTCTGCGAGCACCTCGCTAACGGTCAAGCTACACATGCGCCCCTGGCAGGGGCCCATGCCGCAGCGCGAGAAGGCTTTGGTTTGGTTCGGCCCCTGGCAGCCGAGGTCGGCCAGGTGACGCACCTCACCGGCCGTTACCTCCTCGCAACGGCAAACGATGGTCTCGTCCGGGGGACTCCGAAAGACCGCCGCCGGGCGATAGAGCGCATCGAGGAAGGGTCGGATGCGCGTATGACGGCGGATCTCCGCCTGCAGCGGTTTGGCCAGCCGGTCCCTTTTTGCCGCGGATAACGTTCCGAGTCGGTGGGCGGCCTCGAGGCCGGCCAACTCACCGCGCTTTTCCGCCGCGATGGCGCCGACGATGCCGCCGCCGTCGCCGGCCACGGCGATACCCGGCAGCGAGCTGTTGCCCCAGGCATCGAGACGCGGACGCCAGCAAAGCTGCGCTTGGTCCCAATCGTGGGCACAGCCGAGCGCCCGGGTGATCTGAAGATTTGGCACCACCCCCTGGTGCAGCAGCAACAGATCGCAGGTGAGCTCTCGCCACGTGCCGCCGTTGCAATAGGCGACCGCTTTCACGTTCTCATCTCCCAAAGCCCGCAGACCGGTGACGGTGGTTACGTGCCGCACCCCGGCGCGGCGCACCGTACGCATGAGCTCGATCCCTTTGATTAGATAGTCTGGCGCGCCGATCGCCCGCGGTAAGTGACGCAGTGCCGCACGCCGGGCTGTGTTCGTTACTGTCTCCAGCATCGCCACCACGTGCGCACCCGCCCGCACGTACTGCCAAGCCACCAGCCACAACAGCGGCCCGGCCCCGGCCAGCACGACGCGGCCATCGGGCACCAGGGCGGCGGCCTTTATGAGTATTTGCCCGGCCCCCGCCGCCATAACGCCCGGCAGGGTCCAGCCTGGGATCGGACAGGGCCGCTCCTGGGCGCCGGTCGCAATCAGGACACGGCGCGCGCGCAGGAAACGGACGCGATCCTCCCGCGTCACAGCGACTTCGCACTCCGGCGTCACCTGCCACACGCTGGAGCGGTCAATGATCTCGACGTCCTGGGCGCGAAAGCGCTCGAGCAAAACCGCGCCGCGCTGGTAGTCCGGGCCAAGAAACCCCGGCTCCGCAAGCGGTGAGCGCTCCAGGCCGCGATAGATCTGGCCGCCCGGGGACGCCTGCTCGTCGATTACGACCGTCCGCAGGCCTTGCTCAGCGCCAGTGGTCGCTGCTGCCAAGCCCGCCGGGCCGGCGCCGACGACCGCGAGGTCGTAGAGGTCCGTCATGGCTGCAAGCCGCGCCGGCCCTGTTGGCGGCGCACCACCATGCCTTCGCGCACCTCGACGAGGCAGGCCTGGCAGTTTGGCACGCCGTCGATCTCCATCAGGCAGTCGAAGCACAGGCCCATCATGCAGTAGGGCAGGCGCGGGCTACCGGACACCACCGTCGTGCGGCAAGAGGCGAGGCCTGCCGCCAAGACGGCCGCGGCCACGCTTTGGCCTTCGAATACTGAGAGGCTTTGGCCGTCAATGGTCAGCGTCACGCATCCGCTTCGGCTGTCAGGCAGCGGTTTGAACATGGAACCTCTCTGCGGAAAAGGAGCGAACCTCGGGCGGGGGATCGGCCCCGGCGATCCAGGCGGCCAAGGGAATGGCATGTACGGCGGCAAGGGTGACGCCGCTGTGGCAGGTCGCAAGGAAAGCGCCTGAATGGCGTTCGGAAGCGTCGTAGATCGGCGCCCCGTCGGGTGTCATGACGCGTAGCGCGCCCCACGCACGAACGAGGCGGACGCTCTCGAGGAAGGGGAAGCATATGACCGCGCGAGCGGCGATGGCCTTCATTGCCGCCGAGGTGGTGCCGTCGTCCAGCCCGACGTCCTCGTGGGTATCACCGAGCTGCAAGGAGCCTTCGGCAGTCTGCCGCAGGTAAGCTGTCGGCAGCTCGAGAAAGGGGGCTACCCGCTCGGTAACCAAGATCTGGCCTCGGTTGGGATAGACCGGAGCGTCGAGGCCCACTTCGGAGGCCAAGGCCTTGCTGCCGAGCCCGGCCGCCACCACGACGCGCTCGGCCCGCAGGTGCCCGGCGCGCGTGGTCAGTGCGAATCCGTCGCCGTCGGGCGTGATCGCCGAGACCGGCCCCTCGGGCAGATAGCGCCCGCCCTTGCGGGTGATGCCCTCGTGCAGGGCGCGCAGCAGGTAAAGGGGATTGGCATGGCCGTCATGAGGGCAGTAGGCACCGCCCGGCAACGCCTCGGAGAGGCCGGGAACAAGTGCGCGCAATGCCGCCGGGTCGAGCAGCTCGTACTCGAAGCCCGGCGTCTGCTCGCTCAAGCGATGTAGCTCTTCGGCCCGCTCCTGATACTCGGCGTCATCGACACAAACCTCCAGCCCGCCGGGGCGCCGATGCGCCACATCAACGCCGGTGACGTCTTGGAGCTCCTGTGCGAAGTCGCC
>JAUVQB010000015.1 GCA_030598385.1 Alphaproteobacteria bacterium
GCGCCGTGCTCGCCGGGACGCACGCCGACATCGACAAGGCCTGGCGCCTCAAGCAGCGCGGGGGCGGCGGCCTGCGCCAGTCCGGGCACATCGCCGCGACCGGCCTCTACGCCCGCGACCATCACGGCGAGCGCCTCGCCGAGGACCACGCCCTGGCCGCGTCGATCGGCGCGCGCGTTGCCGACATGCCGAACGTGAGCCGCGTGCTGCCGGTCGAGACCAACATCGTGATTTTCGACTTGGCGGAAAACGGCCCGACGGCCGATGAGGTTGTCGAAGCACTACTTGGGAAGGGCGTACGCATAGGGGAATTCGGCGCGCGGCGGGTCCGAATCGTCACCCACCTCGGGGTCGACCGCGCCGGCGCCGACCGTCTCTGCGCCGAGCTACCGGCCGCGCTAGCGGGGACCGGTTGACACCCGCTCAATAGCCCAGTTCAGGCCGGACCACGTTCGCCAAGGGCTCGCCGGCGAGATAGCGGCGCATGTTGGCGAAGAACAGGTCGAGGGTGAGGGGCACGTAAGAGTCGCCGTCGTCGGCCGAGATGTGCGGCGTCAGCAGCAAATTTTCCGTCTGCCACAGGGGCGAGTCCGGCGGCAGGGGTTCGGGATCGAAGACGTCGAGGATGGCGCCGGACAGGCGGCCGGCCGCGAGCCCTTCGCGAAGGGCGTCGTAGTCCACGACGGCGGCACGGCCGACGTTGATGAGGCCGGCCCCCGGCTTCATGAGGGCGAGCCGGCGCCGGTCGATCAGATTGCGCGTCTCCGGCGTGGCCGGGGTCGAGACGAAGACGAAATCGGCCTCGGGCAATACCGCATCGAGCCGGTCCGGCGTGACCATTCGATCGACGTTGGGATGCGCGTGCCCGTGGCGGCTCACGCCCAGCACCCGGAGCCCCAGGGCCTTGGCGTGCTTGGCCACCGCGCCGCCGATGTTGCCGACGCCGACGATCAGCAGGGTCCGCCCGGCGACCGGCGTGGCGTAGAGCGACTCCCAATGGGCCTTGCGCTGGTTGGCCAGGACCGCCGGCATCTTGGTGTGCAGCATGAGCACCGCCATCAGGCCGAACTCGCCCGCCTTGGCGGCATGGGCGCCCTTGTTGTTCACCAGGGTCACGCCCTCCGGCAGCCAGTCGAGGGGGCAGAGGTGCTCGACCCCGGCGCCGGTGATCTGGATCCACTTGAGGTTCGGGGCGACCTCGCGAAGATTGGCGGTCGGCAGGTCCCAGGTGATCAGCACATCGGCCGTGGCCATGGACTTAGCGAAGTTGTCCAGGTCCCAGTCGATGAAGGCTTCGATGCGGTCGGCGACGCCGGGAAACCGGGTGGCGGCGGCCTCGTAGCGCTCGCGGGTGACGGTGAACACCGCCTCGCCCTCGAGCGTCGGCGGGAAGGTGTCGGGCGAGGCGTGATTGTTCTTGATGTGAACCTTGATCTTGGCCATGGCGCTCACTCGCCGATCCCCTCGGCCTCGATCCGTTTCAGGCGGACGATGACGGCCTCGTCGCGGGCGGCTCCGGTGAGGCCCTCGGCCTCGAACTGGGCCTCCATCACGGCCTGCCCGATCCGCTGAAGATAAGCCGCATCGTCGGAGCCGTTGGGCGGCAGGCGGAGCACCGTGTCGCCGCCGTAGGTCGGGACGGGCCCGGGCCAGTGATCGGTCGGCTGGGCCGGCCGCTTACCCTTCTCCGTGGCGCGGCAGAGTTCCCTCAGTCGCTTGCGATAGAGCACGATGCCCTTGTCGCTCGGCACCAGGTTCTCCTTCTCGTGTTCGCTGATCCGGCCCATACCCTCGGTCGCCTCCAGGTCGGCCGGGAAGCGCTGGCGCTCTTCATAGGGCCGCTCGAACAGCTCGCCCTGCTCGATCAGCTGCGGCCCCTCCCAAGTGTTCCACTCCGGCGGGTCGCCGCGCTCGCCGAAGTTGGCCCAGGCGTAGCAGACCGTGGACTCGTCGTCGACCGGCACCACCCAGCGGGAGAAGGCGGTGCGGCCGAAATAGCGCGCGCGGGTGCCGTCCGCGGCGAAGGCGGCGCCGGCCTGGGTAAAGTTGGGCAGCACCAGCTCGTTGGTGCGGACCCAGACGTGGTCGCCGACGCGCCGGGTGAAGGTGCCGAGATAGCCCGAGGGCCGCTCGTAGAACTTGATCTCGCCGAGGGCGCCGAAGCCCTCGGAGAACTGTTGGCGGCTGATGCGCGCGTGCAGGAAGCTGGTGTGGATCGGATCGACGATGGCGTCCAGGACCTGCAGCCAGTTGCAGGCGAAGGGCGCCTTGTAGGGCGTCATGACCTGGTCGGGGATCTCCATGGTGTCGTAGATCGGGAAGGCCGGCTTCTCCTCCGGCGGCCCGAGATAGGCGAAGATGAGGCCCTTCACCTCCAGGGTCGGATAGGCGCCGAGGGCGACCGTCTCCTTCATGCGGGCCTCGACACCGGCAGGCTGGCCCGGCACCTCCAACAGCCGGCCGTCCACGTCGAACCGCCAGCCGTGATAGCAGCAGCGGATGCCGCGATCCTCGCAGACGCCGTATTCCAGGGAGGCGCGGCGGTGGGGGCAGCGCCGATGCACCAGGCCGAGCCGGCCGCCCTTGTCGCGGAAGACCACCAGGTCCTCGCCGAGGATGCGCAGGAGGCGCGGCAGATCGCCAAGCTCTTGCGACATGGCGACCGGCTGCCAATAACGCCGCAGGACCTCGCCGCAGAGCGTGCCCGGGCCGACCCGCGTCAGCTCCGCGTCGTTTTGGCCGACCCAGGTCTGATGATAGCCGCCGTAGGGCAGCGCCTTGGCCTGATGTGTGCGTCGTCCGTTCGCCATGGCCGTGAACCCCAAAGGTCTCGATCCCCGGCAAGCTGGCAAAGCTGTCGCTTGACAACAAGCGATCAATTTGCACGATGGATGTTAGAAAAATTTACATCAAAGAAAGGCGCGGTGTGGAGCGAAGATCGTTGCCGCTCAACTCCTTGCGGGCCTTCGAATCGGCGGCGCGGCAGCGCAGCTTCTCGAAGGCGGCCGACGAGCTCTGCGTGACCCACTCTGCCGTGAGCCACCACATCAAGCAGCTGGAAGAACACCTGGGGACCGCGCTCTTCGTCCGCTCGAACCGGGGCGTGCGGCTGACCGGTGCGGGCGAGACTCTGTTGCCGGTGGTGGGCGAGACCTTCGACCGGGTCGCGGCCACGCTCGACGGGTTGATCAGTCCGGCCGAGGGCGGCGCGCTCAAGCTCACCACCACCCCGTCCTTCGCCGCGAAGTGGCTGGTGCCCCGCCTGAGCCGTTGGCGCGCGCTCAACGGTGATATCGGGATCCATCTAGTGCCGACACTGCGCATGCTGGAGTTTGCCCAGGCCGACGCCGATATCGGGATCCGCTGCGGTATCCCGCCGTGGCCGGGGCTGCAGTCGGACGTCTTGCTGCCGGTCACCATGACGCCGCTGTGCAGCCCGGCCATGCTCGAGTCCGGCACGGCCTTCGGCGAGCCGCGCGACGTCCTGAATCACGGTTTGATCCATGCCGACGTGGCCGGCCACGTCTTGGGCGAGGAATGGCGGACCTGGCTGCTGGCGGCGGGGGTGCGGGATTTCGGCGAGCTCGCGGGCCTCTCGTTTCACGACCCAGGCCTTGCCATGCAGGCGGCCATCGATGGGCTCGGCCTCGCCATCGGTTACCTGGAGCTGGCCGAGGCCGATTTGGCGGCGGGCCGCTTGATCCGGCCCTTCGAGTTCCAGGTCCGGCACAGCTTCTCCTACTACCTGGTCTATCCGGCTGCGCGGCAGAACGAGCGGGATATTACGGCCTTCAGGAGCTGGATACAGTCGGAAGCCGCAGAATCGTTGGCTTCATAGCGCCGCCGGCGGGCGGTGAAGCAAGGAGGAGGCGTGATGCGATTGAAGGATAAAGTGGTTCTGGTCACCGGCGGCAATTCGGGCATCGGCCGGGGCATCGTGGGCTGCGCGGTGGGCGAAGGCGCGCGGGTCGTCATTGCCGGGCGCGACCCGGAGAAGGGCGCGGACACGCTCGATGAGATCCGCCGGGCCGGCGGCGAAGCGGAGTTCTTCGCGGGCGACCTGAGCCGGGAGCCGGACGCCCGGGCGCTGGTGGAACAGGCTTGCGAGCGCTTCGGGCGCCTCGACGTGGTGGTCAACAACGCCGGCGCCGGCTCGCGCCGCTGCGGGGTCGAGGCCGCCGACGGGCCGGGTACGAGGCTGCGCAAGCTCATGGGCCCCAACCTGGAGGCGGCCTATTGCGTCTCGGCCTACGCCATGCCGGCGCTCAAAGCCGCCGGCGGCGGGGCAATCGTCAATATCTCCTCGACCGCCACCTTCCACGGCAACTGGGGTAGCTACGGCGTGGCCAAGGCCGGGGTCGAGGCGCTGACCCGGGCCCAGGCGGCCGAGGGCGCCCCGCACGGCATCCGCGCCAACGCGGTCTCGCCGGGCTGGATCAAGACCGGCGCCACCCAAGGGACCGGTGCCAAGGAAGACTGGGAAGCGACGGCCTCGCTGCTCGGGCGCATGGGCGTGCCGGAGGAGATCGGCCGGGCGGTGATCTTCCTCGCCTCCGACGAGGCCTCCTTCGTCACCGGCGCGACCCTTATCGTCGACGGCGGCCTGACCGTCACCGACTACCCCTCGCTGCCCTTCCTGGAGGCCGTCGGCGCCTGGAAGCTGTTCCCCGGGCTGCTGGACGGGAACCAGGACGAACCGTCAGGGCCTCAATAAACCAGGCGGTAGCGTTCGCACTGCTCCTCCGGGCTCAGGTCTTTGAGCAGGTCGTTTTCGAAGCGCTTGTGCTTGAGGTAGACGTCGTGGAGGACGGTGCCCATTGCCGCCTTCAGGTCTTCGTCGCCGGCCAGCGCGTCGAGCGCCGCGGCGAGGGATTGGGGCAGGCGAACGAGGCCCCGGCGTTCGAGCTCCGCGTCGGAGAATTCGCTCGGGTCCTCCTCGGTCGCGTCGGGCGTGGCCAGGCCTTGGCGTAGCCCGTGCAGCCCCGCCCAAACCAGGCCGCCGAGGAAGAGATAAGGGCTCGCCGCCGCGTCGCCGGCGCGGTACTCGAGATTGAACTGCTTTTCCGGCGACGCGCCGCTGGCCTCGAAGAGGGGCGCGCGGCGTACCCCGGCCTCCCGGTCCTGAATCCCGAGGTTGTTGTAAGACGCGCTCCAGCGATGGGGCACCAGGCGCAGATAAGAGATGGTGGTGGCCGCGGTGAGCGCGGTGAGCGCCGGCATCTTTTCGAGCACGCCCGCGGCGAAACTTCCGATCCTCTCCGAGATCCCGTGCGGACGCGCCGGGTCGTAACTGACGGGCTCGCGGGTCTCCGCGTCCAGCAGGCTGAAATGGAGGTGGACGCCGTTGCCCACGGCGTCGGGCCGCAGGATCGGCGTGAAACTGGCGCGGGCGCCGTGACGCCAGGCGGTGGCCCGGGCCAGCTCGCGCAGGATGACGGCGTTGTCGGCGGCGCGCAGGCCGATGCTGGGCTCGACGGTGATCTCGTACTGGCAGGGGCCGTATTCCGGCATGAAGGTATCCGGCTCCAACCCCGCCTGGGCCAGGGCGTAGAGGAAAGTCTCGCCGAACGAGCCCTGGCGCCGGTAGGCGTCCAGGTTGTAGCCCGAATTGGGCCGCTCCTCGACGCCGTCGTAATGGAATTCGTGCTCGAAGGAGGCCTTGAGGAGGAGCCCGGCCTCCTCTCGCAGCGCCGCGAGGCCGCGCTTCAGGAAGGCCCGCGGGCAGCACTCCCAGGGTGATCCGTCGGTGTTGCAGATGTCGCTGAGGACGAACTGTTCGGGGGCTTCCTCGTCATCATCGAAATCGACCCGCACGTGGGTGTCCAGGTCGGGCTTCAGGAAGAGGTCGCCAAACGAGCCGAAAGGGCCGTCGGCGATGGCGCCGAAACCGGTGATCATGATGTTGGTGCCGGTCCAGCCGACCCCCCGGTTGCGCCGCGCGTCCAACAGCTTGACCGGAAACCCCTTGCCCCGGGTCTGCCCCGCGACATCGCTGCAGCAGACCATGACCAGCTCTTCTCTCGGCATGACTTTCCCCTCTCGCTCCAATCCACCGTGGAAGTTTGCCAGGGAATTCCTTCGGCGCAATATCCCAGGGCGAGGCCTGCGGGTTTGAATCGGAATTTCTGATGCCCTGGCTAGGCAATTAATATTTTCTCTGAAGCCGCGGACCCTTTAGTTTGACCGTGGGTCCGGTGCGCCTTTGGTTGCCGGGGGTTAGGGCCGGGCGGCTTTTCACGCCTCGGCCTGGTCTGTTGAAGGACGTGTCATGCTGAGAACCGGCGACGAATATCGCGAGTCGATCCGCGACGGACGACGAGTCTTTATCAACGGCGAGCGGGTCGAAGACGTCCCGAGCCATCCCATGTTCAAGCCCCTCGTGGACATTCGAGCGCGCATCTACGATATGGCGCACGAGCCCAAGACGGCCGACATCATGACCTATGAGGAAGACGGCGAAAAATTCGCGATCGGGCTGAAGCCGCCAAAAAGCCAACAAGACTGGTGGGAAAAGCGCCGCGCCACCGATGCGATCTTCGAGGATATCAACGGTGGCGTTACCCGCGTCGGCGACGAAACCGTCGGCGAGATGTGGTCGCTCTTCGACGGCCAAGACGTATTGAACGAGGTCGATCCGCAGTTCTCGGATAACATCGGCCGGCACATCGACAAGGTTGTCAAAGGTGATCCCTTCCACGTCTCCGCCAACACCGACCCCAAGGGCGATCGCTCCAAACCGCCCCAGGAGCAAGATCCCGACATGCTGCTCCACGTCGTGAAAGAGACGGATGCCGGCATCGTGGTGCGCGGCGCCAAGTACGAGACGGCGGCGGCCTATGCCAACCAAGCCTTCACCAAGCCGACGATCGCCAACTGGGGGTCCGAGGCCCTATCCGACTATGCCGTCGGGTTCATCTGTGACCTCGGCTCGCCGGGCATTACGATGCTGTGCCGCTGTGGTTTCGCCGGGCGCGCATCCGAGGAGGACTATCCCCTTTCGAACCGCTTCGACGAGGTCGACTCCCTGGTGGTCTTCGACAACGTGCTGATCCCCTGGGAGGACGTGCTGTTTTACCGCCACACCAAGGCCGCGACTTTCATCCGCGCCACCCTGCACCGCTACTCGGCCTTTGCTTTCGTCCAACGGAACTTGAAATTCGCCGACATGATGATCGGTACCGCGCTCTTCAACGTTCGTCAGACCGGGCTCGACAAGCAGCAGGCGGTGCAGGAAAAGCTTGCGCAGCTGGCAGTCTACCGCGAGGGGATCAACGCTCATCTGACGGCGGCCATAGCGCTGGCAGAGAAGAGTCCCGGCGGTCTCATGATGCCTAACCAGTCGCTCCTCTACACCGGCCGGGTTCATGCCTGCTCGAACCTGCCGGCGATGATGCACATCGCGCGCGAGCTCTGCGGCGGGCAGATCTGCGTGACGCCCAACGCCGCTGATTTCGCGGAGGCCGAGGCCGGACCCTGGCTGCAGAAATTCTATACGATCAACGAAGACTGGGTGTCCGACGACCGGCGCAAGCTCTTGGCCGTGGCCCGGGACCTCTTGAACTCGGGCTATGCCGGGCACCGCTTGACCTTCCAACTGTTCGCCCAGTCGCCGCCCTTTGCCCATCTCGCCGCGGTCTATCGCAACTTCTATTGGGACGGCCCGTTGCGCTTCATGCACAAGGTCGCCGGTCTTTCGGGACAGACCCTGGAGAAAAAGGCTCCGGGCGAAGCGGACAGCTCGGTGACCCACTGGTTTGCAGAGCACTCGCCCATGCTGCCCCATAACCTCGACGATGTCGCATGAGCCCTGGCGCTCCGGAAGCCCGGGTCGTCAGTAACGCCGGAGGCCCCCCTCATGACCCACACCCGCATCCGCAAGTTCAACACCAAGGACACCTATCCGGAGCAGGACCTCGACAACGATCTCTGTCAGGCGGTGGTCGCGGGCAACACGGTCTACCTGCGCGGCCAGGTCGCCCAGGACCTCGACACGCGCGAGAGCGTGGCGGTCGGCGATGCCGCCGGCCAGACGGAAAAGGCCATGGCGAACATCGACATGCTGCTGAAGGAATGCGGCAGCCGGCTCGAGCACATCTGCAAGGTCACCATCTACCTGACCGACATCCGCTACCGGGAGGCGGTCTACCGGGTGGTCGGGCGCTGGCTGAAGGGCGTCTACCCGGTCTCCACCGGCCTGACGGTGCCGGCGCTCGCGCGGCCCGAATGGGTCGTCGAGATCGACGTCATCGCGGTGATCCCGGAGGAAGGCGCGTGACGGCGCTAACGCAACAGCAGATCGACGCGTTCTGGCGTGACGGCGTGCTGATCATGGAAGACGCGGTGACGCCCGAGCAGCTCGCCGGCCTGCGCCGGGACTTCGCCGCTTGGGTCGCGGAAAGCCGAAGCCACGACGCGGCCTATGGCGAGATGGTCGACGGCCGGCCGCGGTTCGACCTCGAGCCGGGGCATGGGCCCGATCATCCGGCGCTGCGCCGGATCGCCTCGCCCGCCGATATCTCCGATGCCTATTTCGACGTGATGTCCGCGAGCCGCATGACCGACGGGGCCGCCGAGCTGATCGGGCCGGACCTGCGCCTTCATCACTGCAAGATCAACTCGAAGCTGCCCGGCGCGGCGACCCAGGTTAAATGGCACCAGGATTTTCTGTACGACCCGCACAGCAACACGGACCTGGTGACGGCGCTGCTGATGCTGGACGAGGTGACCGAAGAGAACGGACCCCTCGAAGTCGTGCCCGGCTCCCACAAGGGGCCGCTCTTGAGCCTGTGGCACGACGGGGTGTTCACAGGCGCGGTGGCGGAGGACAAGGCGGCGGAGCTTTCCGGAGAGGCCGTCTCCTGCACCGGCCCCGCGGGTTCGGTCTGTTTCATGCACGCCTGTCTCCTCCACGGCTCGGCCGCCAACCGCTCGGAGCGCCCGCGCACCCTCTTCATCACCGTCTATGCGGCAGCGGACGCGATCCCCTTGACGCCGAACCCGGTGCCGGGCCGCCATAACGGACAAATCGTGCGTGGGCGCGAGGCCAACCGCATCCGCACCACGCCGTTCGAAATGGAGGTTCCGGAGTACCCCAAGGGGGCGTCCTTCTTCGTGCAACAGGCTGGAGACGGCTGACCCCGCGAGACGCCACTAACCGTGAGACGCCCATGACCTTCTCGATCACCGCGCGCTGTCCCGAGACCGGCATGTTCGGCGTCGCCGTTACCTCCTCCTCCATGGCGGTGACGGCGCGCTGCGCCTTCGCCCGCGCCGGGGTCGGCGCCGTCGCCAGCCAGAACATCACCGATCCGCGGCTGGGCCCGCGCGGTCTCGACCTCATGGCCGGCGGCAAGACGGCGGCCGAGGCGCTCGACGTGATGCTGGGGGAGCATGCCCACAGGGACTACCGGCAACTGGTCCTGGTCGATGGGGCCGGCGGGGTCGCGCACCATTCGGGCCGGCACACCCTCGGCACCCACGGCGTGGCGGCGGGCGAGGCGGCGGTCGCCGCCGGCAACCTGCTCGCGGGCCCGAGGGTGCCGGCCGCCATGATCGAGGCATTTCAGGAGTCTGCTGGCGCACCGTTTCCCAGGCGCCTCCTCGGCGCGCTCGAGGGCGGGCTCGGGGCCGGCGGCGAGGCCGGGCCGGTGCGCTCTGCCGGCCTGCTGGTGGCCCACCGGGAAGCCTGGCCGCTGGTCGATCTCAGGGTCGACTGGTCCGAGGAGGATCCGATCGCCGCGCTCACCGCCATCTGGCAAGACTGGGCGCCGCAGATGGACGACTACGTGACCCGGGCGCTCGGTCCCACGGCGGCGCCGTCCTACGGCGTGCCCGGCGACGAATAGGCCGGAGCGGGCCTATGGCATCGACAGACAGCCGCGCGCTGATCGAGACGCTGGTCGCCTTCGATACGGTAAGCGCCAAGTCCAACCTGGCGCTGATCGAGTTCCTGCGCGGCCGCCTGGCGGCCCACGGCGTCGAGGCCCGCCTGGTGCACGACGAGACCGGCAAAAAGGCGAACCTCTACGCCACCATCGGCCCGCAAGACCGGCCGGGCGTCCTGCTGTCGGGCCACAGCGACGTGGTGCCGGTGGAGGGTCAGGCTTGGTCGAGCGACCCCTTCACGGTGCTTCGGAAGGACGGGCGGCTCTATGGCCGCGGCACCGCCGACATGAAGAGCTTCCTGGCCGTCGCCATCGCCCATGTCCCGGCCATGGTCGCGGCGAATCTGAAAACCCCGATCCACCTGGCCGTATCCTACGACGAGGAGGTCGGCTGCATCGGCGTGCGCCGCCTGCTCGACGTGCTGAACGGCCTGCCGGTGAAGCCGGCCATGTGCATCATCGGCGAGCCCACCGGCATGAGGGTGGTCGTCGGCCACAAGGGCAAGCGGGCCACCCGGGTGCGGGTGCGCGGCCTGGAGTGCCACTCCAGCCTGGCGCCCCAAGGCGTGAACGCCGTCGACTATGCGGCCGAGCTGGTGGTCTTCCTGCGCCGCCTGGCCCGCCGCCAGGCCGCTGAGGGCCAGCACGACGGGGCTTACGAAGTGCCGGTCACGACGATCCACACGGGGACCATTAGCGGCGGGACGGCGCTCAACATCGTGCCCAAGGACTGCAGTTTCGACTTCGAGATCCGCAACCTTCCAGAAGAAGACCCGGAGCCCCTGGTCGAGGAGGCCCGGCGCTTCGCCCGGGAGGAGCTGGAGCCCGAGATGCACCGGGTCTCGCCGGACTGCGGCATCGCCTTCGAGCCACTGTCGGGCTATCCCGGCCTCGACACCGACCCGGGCGAGGAGGTGGTCACCTTCGTGAAATCGCTGGTCGGCGCCAACGAGCACGGCAAGATCAGCTTCGGCACCGAGGGCGGGCTGTTCCA